>NZ_JADZGH010000069.1:45287-51562 GCF_015865005.1 Rhodococcus sp. CX | reverse complement strand
CCGCGGTCGACCCTGCCGCAGATCCAGAAGACAGCCGCGCGCGGCGGGCAGCGCGCTCCTGTCTGTTCGCTCGGCGGCTCTGCGCCGCCCGAGGATGCGCGGCGATTCCGTCACTCCCCCATCCGCGCGAACACCGTCGACTCGAGTGCCGAGACGATCGTGTAGGCGACGATCATCGTGCCCGTACACACCACGACGGCGGCCCACAACTGGTCGTACGAGAAGGTCGTGGTCGCGCGGAGCATGAGGTACCCGATGCCCGTCCCGGTGGCGAGCCACTCCACCAGCAACGCGCCGACGACCGCGGCGGGCACGGCGATACGGGCGGCGGCCAGCAGCGCGGGCAGCGCGGCGGGCAGCTGTGCACCGACGAAGGTGCGCAGGGCGCTTGCTCCGGATACCGCGAACACGTCGGTGATGCTGCTGGGCACGGCCCGCACGGCGGCGAGTGTCATCACGAGTGTCGGGAAGAAGGTGACGGCAGCACAGATGAAGGCGGCGGTGAACAGCCCCCGACCGAAGATGATCATGAAGACGGGGGTGAACACGCCCAGCGGCACCGACTGCAGGACGATCGCCGGCGGCATCATCACGTACTCGAGCGCCGGGAAGCGCACGAACGCGGTCACGAGCACCAAGGCCACCGCGGTTCCCGCGAGGTAGCCGACGGCGGCCGACGACAGTGTCTGGCCCAGCGCGCCGAACACCTCGGCCCGGTGCGCGGCCGCGTCGTCGCCGGTGAGCAGGTAGCGGACGACGTCGTCGGGGGTCTTGGCGACGAACGAGCTGAGGTCGAACAGTTCGACGGCCGCCCACCACGCCGCGATCATGACAACCACCGAGGCCACGAACCCGCCGGCGAGTCCGAGCAGCCCGACACGGTGCCCGGCGGCGCCGGTGGACCCGACCGTCACCGAGGACGCGGAGACCGTGCGCGTCCACGGCGACGTCACGCGGTTCACCAGCGCGGGAAGCGCGTAGGCGATGCCCGCGACGGCGGTCGCCGCGAGCGCGAGCGCCCACGTGCGGGGCACCTGCAGTTGCTGCTGGGCCGTCATCATGGCGGGACCGAGACCGTCGGAGCCACCCAGATATTCACCGATGATGGCGCCGAGCACGGCGGCGGGTCCGGCGATGCGCAGGCTCGCCAGCACACTCGGAAGGCTCGCCCGCAGGCGCGCGAAACGCAGTTGCGCGCCGCGGCCGCCGCCGGCCGCGCGCACGACGTCGAGCACGGCCGGGCTCACCGATCGCAGGCCGACGAGCGCCCCCACCACGGTGGTGAGCACCACCCCGAGGGACGCGACCACGATCTTCGGGGCGTCCCCGTCGAGCAGCACGTACAGCACGGGCCCGATCGCCAGGACGGGCAGGAACGAGACGATCGCGGCGATCCGCAGCACGAACGATTCCAGCCGGGGCACCAGCACGACCAGTCCGGCCGCGGCGAGCGCGACGACGTTGCCGGCCAGCCAACCGGCCGCCGCGATCCGCACGGTCGCCGCAGTGTTGGCCGCGATCAGCGCGCGGTCGTCGACGAACGCGCCGAGAACCGCTGCCGGCGTGGGAAACAGCGCCGGGCGCAGCAGCGCCAGACCCGTCCACACCAGCAGGAGAACAGCGAATCCCACTGTGCCCGAGACCAACCTGCGGTCGACCCGAAACGTCCCGCGCCGACGCGTCGGGACGGCCGCCGAGGTTTCGGCGACGGGCCGGGCGGCGGTGGCGGTACTCATCCGGCGACGTCGGCGAGCGCCGTCGCCAATTCGGGTCGGGCCGAGTAGATCTCGGCGAGCAGCGACAGATCGAACAGGTCCTCGGCGGTGATGTCGAGGCCGGAGTCGGCGAGGGTGGCGATGTTCTGCGCGACGAGTTCGTCGGTGACCGTCATGATCCCGGACCGGCGGGTGTCGTCGGTGACGACGAGCCCGGTCTGGACGCGGGCGATCTCGCTCTGCACGGCGGCGTCGAGACCCAGGTCCGGTGCGTACTGCTCGATCGCGATGGTCGCTGCCCGGTCGGGATCCTTGATCGCGGCGATCCAGCCCTCGATCTCGGCGGTCAGGCAGGCGAGCACGTCCGCGCGCCGATCCCCCGCGAGCGACGACTCGTCCGCGACGTAGACCTGCGCGACGAGGGGGTAGCCGTGGTCGGCGAGCAGCAGCGTCGTGACGGCGTGCCCGGCCGCGGCGAGGGTCACCGGTTCGTTGGTCACGAACGAGAACCAGCCGTCCACCTCGCCCGCGGTCAGCGGGGTGGGATCGAACTGGACGGGAACGGTCCGGACGGAGGCCGGGTCGACGCCGGCGCCGGCGAGGAATGCGGCCCAGACGGTTTCGTTGACCGCCTGGACACCGATGGTCTTGCCGACCATGTCCTGCGGGGTCCGGATCGGCGAGGAGGCGAGGGACGTGACGCAGTAGGGATTCTTCTGGTACAGCGCACCGACGATCTTGACCCCGGCGCCGCCGTTGAGGCGCGCTGTGGCGACCTGGTCGGGGGACGACGCCACCCCGATCAGCGCCTTGCCGACCGCCACGTCGATAGGTGTCGGGGTCGCGGTGGGTCCGCCCTCGACGAGCTCCACGGTGTCGAAACCCTGTGCGGCGTAGAACCCGTCGGCGATCGCCAGGTAGGTGCCGGCGAACGAGACGCCGTGGGTGTACGACAGGCGGAACGTCAGCGAGCGCGGGCCGTCGGAGCCTCCGGTGGATTCGCCGTCGCTGCCGGAACAGGCGGCGAGCAGGGCGGATCCTCCGCCGAGCAGCACGAGGCCGCCCAGCGAGCGGGCGAGGAAGGCACGTCGGTGCATGGTCGTCAAAATGATTCTCCTGGGGAGTGCGTGCGGCCGGGTTGCGTCACCGATCAGGCGGTGAGTCCGACGACCTTGTATTCGAGGTATTCGCCGGAATGCACGGCCTCGTGGGCGATCGGAGTGTCGGCGTCGGTGCACGACGGCAGGCACTCGATGATCGTGGACCAGTTCGGGGTGTGGAAGAACGGCATCGAGACGCGCTCGCGCTCCCACTTCTCTTGCGGCGGGGTGAGGATGCGGTGGCGGGTGGAGACCCAGCGGTCGTTGGTCCAGATCGCCATGAGGTCACCGATGTTGACGACGAAGGAGTTCTCGACGAACGGCACGTCGACCCATTCCCCGGTCGACCGGTCGACGACCTGCAGGCCGCCTTCCTCGTCCTGGTACAGGATCGTCAGGGTGCCGGAATCGGTGTGCGGGAACTTGCGGTACTGCCCCTCGGCCGGCGGTGTGGTGATGGGCGGGTAGTAGTTCGCGCAGAGGTTGGTCAGGTGGTTGTCGAACATGCCGTCGAAGAAGTGTTCGTCGAGGTCGAGTCCGAGCGCGAAGTACCGCATCACCTCGAGTGCCAGGTGTTCGAGTTCGGCGTAGTACGCGAGCCAGCTGGGCCGGAAGTCCTCGAGACCGGGGAGGTCGGGCCAGCGGTTGGGACGCGACCACACCTCGTATCCCTCGGCGAGTTCGGCGGGATCGGCCACTCCGGGTTCACCGGCGCGGTTCATGGTGAACAGCTCGCACAGGTCGGGCGGCGAGTCCAGGCGGGTCGCGAAACCATCGGCGCTGGCCCCGTCGCGGCCCGGGGTGCTGGCCCGGCCCTCGTGGAACAGGCGCAGCCCCCGCAGCGTGACGTCACCGGGCGGCGCGGCGAGGTGCCGGCGCTCCTCGAGCGGCACGTGGAAGAAGTCGCGGGTCACGCTCAGCACCCGATCGATGAGCGCCCGGTCGATGCCGTGGCCGGAGATCACGAAGAATCCCGAAGTGCTGCAAGCCTTGTCGAGGGCACGTCCGACGGCCGCGCGCGCCTGCGAATCTCCGGTCAACGCCCGGGACAGGTCGATCTGCGGGATGTACCCGTCGATGAGAACGGGGTCGCCGGAAACGGTCGAAACGTTCGAATCAGTCACAGGGATCATCGAACGGGACGAAGATGACGGCTCCTCACCGTCAGGTAAATGATTCGTTACCGATGCAACTGAAACGCCGGCGCGGGCGCCTCGATGCAGTCGCCGACCGAGGAGACAGCGGCGCGCTGCATGCCGCGCGCGGCTGTCTGCTGGGTCGGCGGGTGTCGGGCGGGGTCGTGGGAGCCGTCGATCATCACCCTTGCCACATACCCCCTGGGGGTATATCGTCGGTTGTGGCAAACCCCCATGCGGGTACAAGACCAGCAAGAGGTCCACCTTCGTCCAGCCCGGAGAGGTGCCCATGCACAACCACCAGCCCGAGATCGAACCCGGCGCCACGAAGACGACACTGCGCCCGGATCCACATGCCGGTCACGACGCGCACACCGCCGACGCCGCACACGGCGGTCACGATCGGCACGCGGGACACGGAGCCCACGGGGAGATGTTCCGGCGACGATTCCGGATCAGCCTCGTGTTGTCGGTGCCGGTCGTCGCGTTCAGCCACATGGTCGCCGAACTGTTCGGCTACACCCTCCCGCACGCCCCCTGGGTCGCGTGGATTCCGCCCGTGCTGGGCACGGTGATCTTCGTCTACGGCGGCATGCCGTTCCTCACCGGCGGCTGGGCCGAGCTGCGGTCCCGGCGGCCGGGGATGATGCTGCTGATCGGGATGGCGATCAGCGTCGCGTTCGTCGCCTCGTGGGTCACCACGCTCGGCCTGGGCGGCTTCGACCTCGACTTCTGGTGGGAGCTGGCGCTGCTGATCGTCATCATGCTGCTCGGCCACTGGCTCGAGATGCGCGCGCTGGGTTCGGCGTCCGGCGCACTCGAGGCGCTCGCCGCGATGCTGCCGGACACCGCCGAGAAGATCACCGACGATGGCACCCGCGAGGTGCCGCTGGACGAATTGACGGTCGGCGACCTGGTTCTCGTGCGGGCCGGAGCGCGAGTGCCGGCGGACGGCAACATCGCCGACGGCCGCGCCGAGGTCGACGAATCGATGATCAGCGGCGAATCCAAACCCGTCGTCCGGCAGGTCGGCGACACCGTCGTCGCCGGCACCGTCGCCACCGACAGCTCCCTGCGGGTACGTGTCACCGCAGTCGGCGAGGACACCGCTCTGGCGGGTATCCAGCGGATGGTCGCCGACGCACAGGCCTCGTCGTCCCGCGCGCAGGCCCTGGCCGACAAGGCCGCGGCGTTCCTGTTCTACTTCGCCGCGGTCACCGGCGCGCTCACCTTCGCGGTGTGGACGCTGCTCGGCAACCTCGACGAGGCGGTGGTGCGCACCGTCACCGTGCTCGTCATCGCCTGCCCCCATGCCCTGGGTCTGGCGATCCCGCTCGTGATCGCGATCTCCACCGAACGCGCCGCGCGGGCAGGGGTTCTGGTGAAGGACCGCCTGGCGCTCGAACGCATGCGCACCGTCGATGTGGTGCTGTTCGACAAGACCGGCACCCTCACCCAGGGTCGCCATCAGGTGACCGGCATCGCGCCCGCCACGGGTGTCACGGACGAGGAGCTGCTCGCCGTGGCCGCCGCGGTCGAGGCCGACAGCGAACACCCGGTCGCGCGGGCCGTCGTCGCGGCGGCGGAGGACCGTGTGCCCCACGACGCGCGGGTCACCGCCACCGACTTCCGGTCGCTGCCCGGCCGCGGAGTGAGCGCCGTCGTCGACGGTGTGGAGGCGACGGTCGGTGGACCGGCGATGCTGCGCGACCTGCAGCTCTCGGTGCCCGACGAGGTTGCCGCCGTCACCGGCGGATGGGTGCAGCGCGGCGCCTCGGTGCTGCACGTCGCGCGCGGCGCGCAGGTGCTCGGCGCGGTCACGCTCGAGGACGCGGTGCGCGACGAGTCACGCCGGGCGATCGAGGCCCTGCACGCCCGCGGGGTGCGGGTCGCGATGATCACCGGCGATGCACAGCAGGTCGCCGATGCCGTCGCCGCCGACCTGGACATCGACGAGGTGTTGGCCGAGGTGCTACCGGAGCACAAGGACGCGAAGGTCACCGAACTGCAGCAGCGCGGCCACCGGGTCGCGATGGTCGGCGACGGCGTCAACGACGCACCCGCCCTCGCTCGCGCGGACGTCGGTGTCGCGATCGGCGCGGGCACCGACGTCGCGATCGAATCCGCGGGGGTCGTGCTGGCTGCGGACGATCCGCGGGCGGTGCTGTCGATCATCGAACTGTCGCGTGCCGGCTATCGGAAGATGTGGCAGAACCTGGTGTGGGCCACCGGCTACAACATCGTCGCGGTGCCGCTCGCCGCCGGCGTGCTGGCCTTCGCCGGGGTGGCGATCTCCCCCGCGGTGGCCGCGATCCTCATGTCGG
>NZ_JADZGH010000069.1:40511-45277 GCF_015865005.1 Rhodococcus sp. CX | reverse complement strand
CTCGATCTGGATCCGGCCCGCCTGTCGCGTCCGTGAACCACCCCGCGGCGTGGTCCGGCTAGCTGCGATCGTCCCCGCGCCCGTAGGCCCGGCGCGTCATCCGCGTCGAAACGACACCCATCGCGGCGATGGCGCCGGCGATGCCGACGAGGACGATGATCAGCCCGACGACCGGACCCGGCTGCAGCACGATCATCAGCACGGTGACGAGCGCGAGCACCGCGGTTGCCGAACCGACGACCGCGAGCGCCAGCTTCCCCAGCGGCAGATCCTTGCGTGGATCGTCGCCTCGGCCGCCGGCGCCGGTCACAGGCTGCCGACCCAGTTGCGCAGCAATGCCGCGCCGGCGTCTCCGGACTTCTCCGGGTGGAACTGCGTCGCCGACAGCGGGCCGTTCTCCACGGCGGCGAGGAACCTGACGCCGTGCTCGGCCCACGTGAGCTTCGGCGGGGCGATGCGTTCGGGTTCGGGCAGTTCCCACACCTGCGCGGCGTAGGAGTGCACGAAGTAGAAGCGGGTGTCGGCGTCGAGGCCGGCGAACAGCACCGAGTCGGCGGGGGCTTCGACGGTGTTCCAGCCCATGTGCGGCAGCACCGGGGCGTCGAGGCGGGCGACCGTTCCCGGCCATTCGCCGCAGCCCTCGGTCTCGACGCCGTGCTCGACACCCTTCTCGAACAGGACCTGCATGCCCACGCAGATGCCGAGGACCGGCCGGCCTCCGGCCAGGCGGGTTCCGATGAGCTTCTCGCCCCCGACGGCCCGCAGGCCCTTCATGCACGCGTCGAACGCGCCGACGCCAGGGACGACGAGGCCGTCCGCGTTGAGCGCGACCTTCGGGTCCGCGGTGACTTCGACGTTCGCTCCGGTGCGGGCCAGTGCCCGGGCAGCCGAATGCAGGTTGCCGGAACCGTAGTCGAGAAGGGCGACGTTCTTTGCGCTCATGGGTTCGATTCTATGGGTCGTGGTTTCGGGTCGGACGGCCCGGCAAGGCGGGCCAGGAGGGGAAGGACCGGAACGAGCACCGCGGCGATCGCGAAGGCCGCCGGGTACCCCGCGGCGGTCGCGAGTGCGCCGAGCAGAAACGCGCCGATGCCAGCACCGGCGTCGAAGCCGATGTTCCAGGCGGCACTCGCGGATCCGATGTGGCTTGGGCCGGCGCGACGGAACGCGACGAGCAGCGCCTCGTTCTGCACGATGCCGAAGCCGAGACCGAAGCATGCCGCCGCGCCGATCAGCGCAGGCGCGCCGGCGCGGTCGTCGGCGACGAGCGCGAACGGCACCATCGCGATCGCGGCGAGCGCCAAGCCGATCGGCAGCAACCGGCCCGCACCGATCCGGTCGGCCAGCGATCCCGCGCCGAACCGCCCGACGAGCGTGGACGCGCTCAGCGTGGCGAGGGCGATCGGCACCGGCAGGCCCACCGCCGCGATCTGCAGCAGCGACGTCAGGCCGCCGTAGGCGATGGCGCCGGCACCGATCGCCACGGTCGGCAGCAACAGTGCGAGCAGCGGAGGCCGGCCGTGCGTGGCGCCGGCGGCGGGTCGGACCCGCGGCAACCGTGCGGCGGCCACGAGCCCGAGTGTGGGCACGAGCGCACCGAGCACGAACACCGGTGCGGTCGAGAACCTTTCGGCCAGGAACAGGCCCAGCGGCAGACCGATCATCTGCGACGCGGCGATCGCGATGCCGAGGGCGCCGGTGGCGCGGCCCAACTGCCGGGCCGGGGTCAGTTCCGCGACCAGCGCGGCCGCGGCCACGGTGATCATGCCGAAGCCGATGCCGCGCACCGCCGAGATGCCCAGCACCACCGGCGGCGCGGTCGAGGCGAGCAGCCCCAGCGACGGCAGACCGAGCAGCAGGCACCCGGCGATCAGCAGTTGCCGATGTCCCCGGGCGCGCATCAGCTTCGGCATGGCCAGCTGGGTGAGCACCGTGGTCGCCATGAACACCGTCGTCACCGATCCGGCGAGCGTGTCGCTGCCTCCCGCCTGCGCGATCGCCCACGGGACGACGGGCAACAGCAACGAGAATCCGCCGAACGCGGCGGCCGCGAGAGCCCAGGACGCGAGAAGGCCACGGATGCCGAGCAGGCCCGGCGCAGCCGTCACAGCAACCTCAGGATCCCGGCGATCGCGGCGAGCAACGTCAGGGCCAGCAGCACCCCGGCGAACAGCTGGTTGCCGGCTTTCCATGCCGACCACGTTCCCCCGGCGGCCAGCCCTGCGACCAGGAAGCAGCCGTAGGTCAACAGGACATCCATCGGCTACAGGCTGCCCTTGGTCGACGGGATGCCGCTGACCCGCGGGTCCGGTTCGACGGCCTCGCGCAGCGCCCGCGCCACCGCTTTGAACTCGGCCTCGGTGATGTGGTGCTGGTCGCGGCCGTACAGCACGCGCACGTGCAGCGCGATACGGGCGTGGAACGCGAACGACTCGAACACGTGCTTGTTGATCACCGTGGCGTAGGGCACGCCCGGGTAGCCGCCGATCACCGAGTGCACCATGTAGTCCGGTTCCCCGGTGTGCACGCAGTACGGCCGTCCCGACACGTCCACCGACGCGTGCGCGAGGGTCTCGTCCATGGGGATGAAGCAGTCACCGAAGCGGCGGATGCCGCGCTTGTCGCCGAGGGCCTGGTTGAACGCCTGGCCGAGCACGATCGCGGTGTCCTCGACGGTGTGGTGCGCCTCGATCTCGACGTCGCCCTTCGCGTGGACGGTCAGGTCGAAGGAACCGTGCTGGCCGAGCGCGGTGAGCATGTGGTCGTAGAACGGGATACCCGTCGAGATGTCGGTGCGGCCGGTGCCGTCGAGATTGATCTCGACGCTGATGCTCGACTCCTTGGTCGTGCGTTCGACCTTCGCGATCCGGTCGCTCATCGGGTTCCCTCGATTTCCGTTGCGGCGAGTTGCTCACTCACGCGCAACAATTCGTCGTTCTCGTGTGCCAACCCGATGGTGGTGCGCAGGTAGCCGGGGATGCCGACGTCCCGGATGAGCACGCCTTCGTCGAGGTAGCGCTGCCAGGTGGCGGGGGCGTCCGCGAACCGGCCGAACAGGATGAAGTTGGCGTCCGACGGGATCACCTCGTAGCCGAGGCGCGCCAGTTCCGCGGCGACGCGGATGCGCTCGGCGGTCAGTGCCGCGACCGACCCGAGCGTCTCCTCGGCGTGCCGCAGCGCCGCCCGGGCGGCGGCCTGGGTGATCACCGACAGGTGGTACGGCAGTCGCACCAGCAGCAGTGCCTCGACGACGGCGGGCGCCGCGGCGAGGTAGCCGAGGCGACCCCCGGCGAACGCGAACGCCTTGCTCATGGTGCGCGAGACGATGACCTTCGCCGGATACTCGTCGATCAGCGCGAGCGCGCTCGGCACCGCGGAGAACTCTGCGTACGCCTCGTCGACGATGACGATGCCCGGTGCGGCCTCGACGATCACCCGCAACTGGTCGAGCGGGATGCTGTGCCCGGTGGGGTTGTTCGGGCTGGTGACGAACACGACGTCGGGCTTACGGTCCCGGATCGCCGCGACGGAGGCCTCGATGTCGAGGGTGAAATCGTCGCGCCGGTAGGTCGCCAGCCACTCGGTCTGGGTGCCGTCGGAGATGATCGGGTGCATCGAGTACGACGGCACGAAGCCCATCGCACTACGGCCCGGCCCACCGAACGCCTGCAGGATCTGCTGCAGGATCTCGTTGGATCCGTTCGCCGCCCACAGGTTTTCGACACCCACTGCGACACCGGTCTGCCGGGTCAGGTAGGCGGCGAGGTCGGTGCGCAGGGCCACGGCGTCGCGGTCCGGGTAGCGGTGCAGCTCACGCGCCGCCTCACGCACGGCCTCGGCGACGTCGTCGACGAGCGCTTGCGTCGGCGGGTGCGGGTTCTCGTTGGTGTTCAGCTGCACCGGCACCGTCAACTGCGGTGCGCCGTAGGCGGATTTGCCGCGCAGGTTCTCGCGCAGGGGCAGGTCGTCGATGGTGATGCGGCTGCCGGGCACGGTCCCGGTCTGTGCGCCGCTCATCGCAGAGCCTCGAAACGCAGACGCACGGCCTCACCGTGGGCGGGCAGGTCCTCGGCGTTCGCGAGGGTGATGACGTGCCCGGCGACGTCCTGCAGCGCTTCGCGGCTGTAGTCGACGACATGGATGCCGCGCAGGAAGGTCTGCACGCTCAGCCCGGACTGGTGCCGCGCGCAGCCGGCGGTGGGCAGCACGTGGTTCGAGCCGGCGCAGTAGTCGCCGAGGCTGACCGGCGCCCACGGCCCCACGAAGATCGCGCCGGCGGCACGGACCCGCGCGGCCACCTCGGAGGCGTTCTCGGTCTGGATCTCGAGGTGCTCGGCGGCGTAGGCGTTGACGACCTGCAGGCCCTGCTCGAGATCGTCGACCAGGACGATGCCGGACTGGCTGCCGGACAGCGCGGTCGTCACACGTTCGCGGTGCTTGGTGATCTCGAGCTGCGCGGCGAGGGCGGCGTCGACGGCGTCGGCCAGGTCGGTGCTGGTGGTGACCAGGACCGAGGCGGCCATCACGTCGTGTTCGGCCTGGCTGATCAGGTCGGCGGCCACGTGCACGGCGTCGGCGGTGTGGTCGGCGAGGATCGCGATCTCGGTGGGCCCGGCCTCGGCGTCGATTCCGACGACGGCGCGGCACAGCCGCTTGGCGGCGGTGACGTAGATGTTGCCGGGGCCGGTGATCATGTCGACGGGGGCGAGCTCGGTCGCGGCGTCGTCGACGTCGGTGCCGCCGTAGCTGAGCAGCGCGACGGCCTG
>NZ_JADZGH010000069.1:34238-40501 GCF_015865005.1 Rhodococcus sp. CX | reverse complement strand
CGCCGAGCAGCGCGGCCGCGGCGAGGATGGTCGGGTGCGGCAGACCGTCGAAGTCCTTCTGCGGCGGCGAGGCGATGACGAGCGATTCGACGCCGGCGGCCTGGGCCGGGACGACGTTCATCACGACGGACGACGGGTAGACGGCGTTGCCGCCGGGCACGTACAGGCCGACGCGCTCGACCGGCACCCAGCGTTCGGTGACGGTGCCCCCGGGCACGACCTCGGTGACGGTGTCAGTGCGGCGCTGATCGGCGTGGACGAGGCGGGTGCGGGTGATGGCGACCTCGAGGGCCGCGCGCACGGCGGGGTCCAGTTCGGCGAGCGCCCGGTCGATCGCGGCCTGCGGTACGCGTACCTGCGCGGGGCGCACGCCGTCGAACTTCTCGCTGTAGTCGAGGGCGGCGACGGCTCCGCGGTCGCGGATGTCGTCGACAACGGGACGGACGTGATGCAGCACCGCGTCCACATCCACTCCGCCTCGGGGCAGGGCGCCCCTCAGCTCCGCAGTGGTGGGGGTACGACCGCGCAGGTCGGTGCGGGCAAGCATGAGGTGTCCTCTCTCGTAGAACAGGGATCTGTTCCATTATCCGCGATACACGCAAACGAGTTGTCGGCCGGTCGCCCGGCGGCGCGGCGTCCCTGCCCCGGCGGCACCGATTCCGGGCTGCGGCGGTCCTATGCTGGGCGGCATGGACGACGACGCATCGCACCCTGCCACCCTGGGTGAGCTGATTCGCCGCCAGCGCGAGCTCGCCGCACTGCCGATGCGGCAGCTGGCCGCGATGGTGGGAATCTCGAACCCGTATCTGTCGCAGATCGAGCGGAATCTGCGGGCGCCGAGCGATCGGGTGCTCAATGCCATCGCCGAGCAGCTGCACCTGTCGGCGGACACCCTGACGGCCCAGGTCGCCTCCCCCGCCGCGGCCAAGGAATCCGCAGTGCTGCAAGCGATCCGGGAGGATCCGGATCTGACCAACCCGCAGCGCCGGTCGCTGGAGGAGATGTACGAGGCGTTCCGGGAGGTGACCGTCGCCAAACGGAGACGGGGCATTCGGGACGAGTCGGACGAATCCCCGACAGCGTGACGTGATTCACATCTGAAACAAGTTCTACGAGTGCGTCACAGCACCTCGCAGGTCGGGCGAGTGCCCGTGCGCCGCGTCACTACCTGCAGTGACCATGTACCTCGAAGTAAGGTGCGCGCCTCTGCGGTCCGTGTCACCCTCGGGCATCCCCCAACCATGACCTGAGGTGAGCCCGTGCTCGACCATGTGCACAAGAAGTTGAAGTCCAGCCTCGATCCGATCGGCTGGGCACCCGCCGTCGCGTCCGTGGCCGGACGCGCCGTCCGCAATCCGCAGAAGGTCGCCTCGGCGACCACCGGATACACCACGCGCCTGGCCAAGATCCCCGCCGCCGCCACCCGCGTGTTCAACGAGGCCGACCCGCAGCCGCCGCTGCCCGTCGATCCCCGGGACGGGCGGTTCAGCAACGCCGCGTGGAAAGAGAACCCCGCCTACTTCTCGCTGCTGCAGAGCTACCTGGCCACCCGCGAGTACGCGCTCGAGCTCACCGAAGCCGGCGCCGGTGACCCGCTGCAGGACGGCAAGGCCCGTCAGTTCGCGAACCTGATGTTCGACGTCCTCGCACCGTCGAACTTCCTGTTCAACCCCGCGGTGCTGACCCGCGCGCTCGAGACCGGCGGCGCGAGCCTGCTGCGCGGCGCCCGGTACGCCCTCGACGACCTGACCAACCGGGGCGGCCGGCCGCTGAAGGTCGACGTCGACGCCTTCAAGGTCGGCGAGAATCTCGCGGCGACGCCCGGCAAGGTCGTCTACCGCAACGATCTGATCGAGCTGATCCAGTACGCGCCGCAGACCGAGCAGGTGCACGAGATCCCGATCCTGGCGGCGCCGCCGTGGATCAACAAGTACTACATCCTCGATCTCGCGCCCGAGCGCAGCCTGGTCGAGTGGGCCATCCGCCACAACCGCACCGTGTTCATGATCTCGTACCGCAATCCCGACGAGTCCATGCACGACGTGACCATGAGCGACTACTACGCCCAGGGCATCGCGTCGGCGCTGGACGTGGTCGAGGAGATCACGGGATCGTCCCGCATCGAGGTGCTCTCCATCTGCCTCGGTGGCGCGATGGCCGCGATGGCCGCCGCCCGGCTGGCGGCCGAGGGCGACCGCCGCATCTGCGCGCTGACCATGCTCAACACCCTGCTCGACTACCGCGACGTCGGCGAGCTCGGATTGCTGACCGATCCGGCCACCCTCGACAACGTCGAGTTCCGGATGCGCGCCCAGGGCTTCCTGTCCGGCCACGAGATGTCCGGCAGCTTCGACATGATCCGGGCCAAGGATCTGATCTTCTCGTACTGGGTATCGCGGTGGATGAAGGGTGAGAAGCCGACGGCCTTCGACATCCTCGCCTGGAACGAGGACAGCACCCGCATGCCCGCGGCCATGCACTCGCACTACCTGCGAACCCTCTACGGACGCAACGAACTCGCCGAAGGCGTGTACGAACTCGCCGGCAAGACACTGGATCTGGGCGACATCCGGTGCGACACGTACATCGTCGGTGCGATCAACGACCACATCGTGCCGTGGACGTCGTCGTACGAGTCGGTGCGGCTGCTCGGCGGCTCCGTCCGGTTCGTGCTGTCCAACGGCGGTCACATTGCGGGAGCGGTGAATCCGCCGGGGCCGAAGTGCTGGTTCGAGGCGGTCGGCGCACCCGACGCGGAAACCCCTGCCGCTCTGCCGAATTCGGCGCAGGACTGGAAGGAGCGAGCCACCCGGAGCACGACGTCGTGGTGGGAGGACTGGGCGGCATGGTCCGGTTCGCGGGCCGGCGCGCTGGTCGCACCGCCGTCGATGGGCAGCACTGCACATCCGGCGCTGTGCGACGCACCGGGCACCTACGTCTTCGGATGACGCTCGGGTAGCGCGTTAGCAATCACCGTGCTAACTTGCTAACAGCGTCGTTCGAGGCGCTTCCACCACCGACAGAAGGACTCGTTATGACCTCCCCCAAGACCACCAACGCCGCCAAGGTCGCCACCGACGCCGCCTCCAAGGCCGCCACCGACGCGACCGACGCCGCGCAGAAGGTCGCCGCCTCCGCCACCCAGGCCGCCACCCGCGCCACGGAGGAGCTGAGCAAGGCCGTCGACGACACCGCCGCCCGCGTGAACGACTTCAACGGCAAGATCGTCGACGCCGCCAAGCAGAGCGGCAACCTGGCCGTCGACACCTACGAGAAGACCGTCTTCAGCCTTCTCGACCTGCAGGAGAAGTTCGCCGAGGCCACCCCGATCGAGTGGGTCGCCGACCTCGCGAAGGCACAGGTCTCGTTCGCTCGCGAACTGACCGCCACCACCGCCACCACCGCCCGCGACCTCCTCAAGTGAGGCCCGTGCGCACCGTCCTCGCATCGAAGGACGGGAAACGCGCACCGGCTACCGAGCCGCAGGCTTAGGGTGCGCGGCATGGACGCCGTATCACCCGCCGCGATCGCCGGTTGGAGCGCCTATCTGCTCGGTCTGGCCCGGCGCGGTGCCGGTCCGCTCGACCTCGTCGACGACGCCACCGCGTTCGTGAACGTCCTCACCGACCGCGACCGGCCCGGCTGGGCCCACCCCTGGCCCGTGGCCCTGCAGTGGCCGCTCGCGCGGCTGCGGGACTGCACCGTCGCATCACCGTCGACGGCCGGGACCGTGCCCACCCTGCTCCTGCCACCGCAGGCCGGCACCGATTCGTGCATCGTCGACCACTCCACCGAACGCAGCCAGATCGCGGCGCTGCACGCCGGCGGACTGACGCGGCTGTACTGCCTGGACTGGCTGCCCGCGACGGCCGAGACCGACGGCGACTCGATCGACGAACATCTCGCCGTGGTCGCCGAGGCGGTGGCCCATCTCGGCGGACGGGTCAATCTCATCGGTGACAGCCAGGGCGGGTGGCTCGGCGCCGTGTACGCGGCGCTGCACCCCGACGAGGTGCACACGCTGACCGTCGCGGGGGCACCGATCGACTTCCACGCCGATCGTCCGGGACTCGGCCTGCTCGGCCACCTGCCCCGCAGGGCGGGCGCCGCTGCGGCGGCCCTGGTCTACGACACCGGGCACCTGCTCGGCGTCCATCTCACCGACCCCGTCGGCGAGGTGCAGCGGGCGATGGATCTGCTCGCCGGGCTCGACGATCCCGAGGTGATCGCGCGGATCACCGAGCAGCGCCGCTGGTTCGTGTGGCGCCAGCCGATCCCCGCCGCGTTCCGGGACTGGATCGTCGAGCACCTCGTGGTGGGCAACGAACTGGTCCGGGGAGAGCTGGTGATCGGCGGGCGGCGCGTCGACCTCGCCGAGATCGACTGTCCCCTGATCCTGCTCGCCGGAACCGGCGACCTGCTGGCCCCGCCCGCACAGGTGCACGCCCTGGCCGCGCTCGTGGGCACCGCACCCGAACGGATCTCCCTGCACACCGTCGAGGACGGGCACATCGGGCTGTTCGTCGGGCGCCGGGTCCTGGCCGAACAGTGGACCCCGATCGCGTCCGCCGTCGCAGCGCAGTCCGGATCGGCAGCGGGGTTCGGGTGAACCGGGTGCGGGCGGCGGTCGTCGCGGTGGCGCTGATCCTCACCGCGTCGATCCTGCCCACAACGGCCGCAGCGGCACCGACCGAGTTGGCACCGACCGAGTTTCTGTGGGGAGTCTCCTCGTCGGGCTTCCAATCCGAGGGCTCGTCGCCGGACAGCAACTGGTCGCGCTACTCGGCCTCGGGCCGCACCCGCGACCCGATCGGTGCCGCCGTCGACTTCCGCCACCGCTATCGCGAGGACATTGCCCGCGCCGCCGACCTCGGGGTGGACGTGTTCCGGTTCTCCGTCGAATGGGCCCGGGTCCAACCGCGGGCCGATCACTGGGACGAGACGGAGTTCGCGTACTACGACGACGTGGTCGCCGCGATCCGGGAGCACGGCATGACGCCGATGATCACCCTGGACCACTGGGTGTATCCCGGATGGATCGCCGACCGCGGCGGCTGGGCCGATCCCGGCACGGTCACGGCCTGGCTGGCCAACGCCGAACGGGTGGTCGCCCGGTACGCGAACGCCGGGGCGCTGTGGGTCACCGTCAACGAACCGACGATCTACGTGCGGCAGGAACTCACCCTCGGCGGGTTGTTCCCCACCGACGTCCCCCGCATGTTCGACGGGCTCGTCGCCGCGCACCGCGGTGCGTACGAGCTGATCCACCGGCACGATCCGGACGCGAAGGTCACCTCGAACGTCGCGTACATCCCCGGCGCCCAGTCCTACCTGGACACGTTGTTCCTCGACCGCGTCCGCGACCGCCTGGACTTCGTCGGGGTCGACTACTACTACGGGGTGGAGCCCGGCAATCTCACCGCGATCCACGCCGCGTTCGACGACTTCGCAGCGGTGCGCCCGCATCCGCAGGGGCTGCACGACGCGCTGATGGACTACACCCGGCGGTATCCGGGGCTGCCGCTGTACGTCGTCGAGAACGGCATGCCCACCGCCGACGGGGTGCCGCGTCCGGACGGCTGGACCCGCTCCCGCCACCTGCGCGAGCACGTCGCCGCGGTGGCCCGCGCGATCGACGACGGCGCACCGGTGTTCGGCTACAACTACTGGTCGCTCACCGACAACTACGAATGGGGTTCGTACACACCACGGTTCGGCCTCTACACCGTCGACGCCCGCACCGATCCGACGCTGGCCCGCCGTCCCACCGACGGCGTCGAGGCCTATCGCGCGATCATCGGCGGCGGCGCACCCTAGATCTGCGCTGCCCTAGAATCGTGCGATGACCTGGCAGATGTGGCTCGCCTTCCTCGGCGCGGCGTGGGTGATCAGCCTGTCCCCCGGCGCCGGGGCCGTCGCGTCGATGTCCTCGGGACTCGCGCACGGCCTGCGCCGCGGCTACTGGAACATCCTCGGTCTGCAACTCGGCCTGCTGCTGCAGATCGCGGTGGTCGCCGCGGGCGTCGGCGCCGTCCTGGCCCGGTCCGCGACCGCGTTCACCGTCATCAAGTGGTTCGGCGTCGCGTATCTCGTGTATCTCGGGATCCGGCAGTGGCGGGCCCGGCCCACCGAAACCGAGGCCGAGACGCCGACGCGGGGCGCGTCCGCGCCGGCGCTGGTGCTGCGGGGCTTCCTCGTCAACGCCTCGAATCCGAAGGCCGTCGTCTTCATGCTGGCGGTGCTGCCGCAGTTCCTGGAACCGG
>NZ_JADZGH010000069.1:32745-34228 GCF_015865005.1 Rhodococcus sp. CX | reverse complement strand
CGGCGACCATGGTCGCCGTCGACGTCGTCGTGATGACCGGCTACACCGGTCTGGCCGCGCGCGTGCTCACCCTGATGCGGTCCCCGCGGCAGCAGTCGATCACCAACCGCGTGTTCTCCGGACTGTTCCTGACCGCGGCTGCGTTCCTGGCGACGGTGCGCCGCGCCGCGACGGTCTGACCCGCCCCCCGAAAGCCCCGCGAGCGCGGGCGGAACGGGGTTAGGCTGGCCCGGACCAGCCAACTGCCGGTCGTCCGGTACCGGGTGTCGGTACCCGCGTCCGAACCTCTCGGTGGTGCACGACTCGGCCGTTCTCGGACGGCGGACCGGAGGCATCGTGAATCCAGTGGTGACCGCACCCGCGCCCCGCGCGACGCGTCCCATGCCCGCGCGTTATCACCTCAAGGGCTCGGTGCTCTACAAGCTGATGACCACGACCGATCCCAAGGACCTCGGGATCATGTACATGGTCACTTCGTTCGGGTTCTTCCTGGCCGGCGGCCTGATGGCGATGCTGATGCGCGCCGAACTCGCGGTCCCGGGCATGCAGTTCCTGTCGAACGAGCAGTACAACCAGTTGTTCACCGTGCACGGCGGCGTGATGCTGCTGATGTACGCAACGCCGATCGTGTTCGGTTTCGCGAACTACATCCTGCCGTTGCAGATCGGCGCCCCCGACGTCGCGTTCCCGCGTCTGAACGCCCTGAGCTACTGGCTGTACCTGTTCGGTGCGCTGATCGTCGTCTCGTCGTTCATCACCCCGGGGGGCGCCCCCGACTTCGGCTGGACCTCCTACACCCCGCTGTCCGACGTGACGCACACGCCCGGCGTCGGCGCGAACCTGTGGGTGATGGGTCTGGCCATCATGGGTCTGGGCACGATCCTCGGCGCCGTGAACATGACCACGACGGTCGTGTGCCTGCGGGCCCCCGGCATGACCATGTTCCGGATGCCGATCTTCACCTGGAACATCCTCATCACCAGCGTGCTGATCCTGCTGGTGTTCCCGCTGCTCACCGCCGCGTTCATGGGGCTGTTCGTCGACCGGGTGCTGAACGGGAACGTCTACGACCCCGCCACCGGCGGGGTGATCCTGTGGCAGCACCTGTTCTGGTTCTTCGGGCACCCCGAGGTGTACGTGGTGGCGCTGCCGTTCTTCGGCATCGTCTCGGAGATCTTCCCGGTCTTCTCCCGTAAGCCGATCTTCGGGTATTCGGGTCTGGTGTACGCGACGATCGCGATCGCGGCCCTGTCCATCGCGGTGTGGGCGCACCACATGTACGCCACCGGCGCCGTGCTGCTGCCGTACTTCTCGTTCATGACGTTCCTCATCGCCGTCCCGACCGGCGTGAAGTTCTTCAACTGGATCCTGACGATGTGGAAGGGTCAGCTGACCTTCGAATCGCCGATGCTGTTCTCGGTCGGCTTCATCATCACGTTCCTCTTCGGTGGTCTGACCGGCGTCATCCTCGCGAGCCCGCCGC
>NZ_JADZGH010000069.1:20073-32735 GCF_015865005.1 Rhodococcus sp. CX | reverse complement strand
GCGGGCATCTACTTCTGGTTCCCGAAGATGACCGGCCGCATGCTCGACGAGCGTCTCGCCCGCTGGCACTTCTGGCTCACGTTCATCGGCTTCCACACCACGTTCCTGGTGCAGCACTGGCTGGGCAACGAGGGCATGCCGCGTCGCTACGCCGACTACCTGCCCACCGACGGCTTCACCACGCTGAACACCATCTCGACGATCGGCTCGTTCATCCTCGGTGCCTCGACGCTGCCGTTCCTGTGGAACGTCTTCAAGAGCTACCGGTACGGCCAGGTCGTCACGGTCGACGACCCGTGGGGCTACGGCAACTCGCTCGAGTGGGCCACCTCCTGCCCGCCGCCGCGCCACAACTTCACCGAGCTGCCGCGCATCCGGTCGGAGCGTCCGGCGTTCGAGCTGCACTACCCGCACATGGTCGAGCGGATGCGGGCCGAGGCCCACGTCGGCCCGGGCAGCCACAAGCACAACGTGGCCGTGCACGAGGGTGCAGACAGGGAAGCCCTGAAGTAAGTCGGTAACCCGATGTGACGCAAGGCCCCGCCCGATGCTCGGGCGGGGCCTTGCGCGTGACCGGGCGCACCACCCCCAACCTCTGAGGCAGCCGTTCCGATTGGCAGAATGGAAGGGCCCGTGCCGCGAGAGAAACGAAGGATCGGAGACGTAGTGGCGTCTGACACCACCGTGCTGGTGACCGTGACAGGACCGGACCATCCCGGTGTGACCGGTGTGCTCTTCGCGGCGCTCTCCCGCCACGACGTGGATCTGCTCGACGTCGAGCAGGTCGTCATCCGCGGCCGGCTGACACTCGGTGTCCTGGTCGCGTGCCCGAACGACCCGGAGGCCCTCCAGGACGAGATCGAGGCGGCGATGGCCACGGTCGGGATGCACGCGGACGTGCAGATCGGCGTCGAACGCGGCCTCGAGCACTCGGTCTCGACGCACGCCGTCGTCGTGCTCGGCAGCCCCGTCAGCGCCCGCGCGATGCGCTCGGTCGGCCGGGAACTGGCCCGCCAGGGCGCCAACATCGACTCCATCCGCGGCATCGCGGACTACCCCCTCACCGGCCTCGAACTCATGGTGACCGCGGCCGACACCGGCGCCGACGCCGACGCGCAGCTCCGGGCCGGCCTCGCCGAGGTCGCCGCCGGCCTCGAGATCGACATCGCCGTCGAGCGCGGCGGCCTGGCCCGGCGTTCCAAGCGCCTGATCGTGTTCGACGTCGACTCGACCCTCGTGCAGGGCGAGGTCATCGAGATGCTCGCCGCTCACGCCGGTGTCGAGGACAAGGTCCGCGCCGTCACCGAAGCCGCGATGCGCGGCGAGATCGACTTCACCGAATCGCTGAACCAGCGCGTCGCCACCCTGGCGGGCCTGCCCGCGACCGTGATCGACGAGGTCGCCGAGAGCCTGGAGCTGACCCCCGGCGCCCGCACCACCATCCGCACGCTGCGCCGCCTCGGCTTCCGCTGCGGCGTCGTCTCCGGCGGCTTCCGTCAGGTCATCGAAGGTCTCGCGCACGAACTCGACTTCGTGCGCGCCAACACCCTCGAGATCGTCGACGGCAAGCTCACCGGCCGGGTCGTCGGCGACGTCGTCGACCGCGCCGCCAAGGCCCGCGCCCTGCGCGAGTTCGCCGACGAGGTCGGGGTGCCGATCGAGCAGACCGTTGCGGTCGGTGACGGCGCCAACGACATCGACATGCTCAGCGCCGCCGGTCTCGGCATCGCGTTCAACGCCAAGCCCGCGCTGCGTGAGGTCGCCGACACCGCGCTGTCGTACCCGTACCTGGATGCGGTGCTGTTCGTGCTCGGCGTCACCCGCGACGAGGTCGAGGCCGCGGACCGGGTGGACGGCACGCTGCGGCGCGTGCCCCTCGACAGCGGTGCCTGACAGCGGTGCCTGACACCGACGCCGGGTTCGGTGCCCGCCACCGGGTGCTCACCCGCGGATACGGGCATCGGCCCGACCCGGACGACCCGGCCGCGGTCCTCGCGATGCCGATCGTGCTGCACATCCCCAAGCAGAACCCGCCGCGGCGCAGCGCACTGCTCGAGGCCGCGGCGATGGCGACGATCGCCCTGTGCCTGGACCCGCGCGTCGGACCGGACGCGGACGGACAGCCCGGTCCGTGGCAGGACGCCTACCTCGCCTGGAGCGACGCCCGCATCCGGAAGGTCAGCCGCCGTGCCCGGGGCGCGCAGTGGCTCGCCGCGCAGGACGTCGACGGGATCACCGTCGACCACGACGGCGCCCAGGCCCGCGCGCTCGTGCCGGGTCCGGTCGGTGACCTGGACCCGCGCATCTCACGGCTGCAGATCGGTGGCACCGACCTGCCGCACGACGATCCCGGCGACCCGGATCCCGGCATTCCGGTGCTGTGGATCGACGCCGGCCTCGACATGACCGTGGGCAAGGCCGCGGCGCAGGTCGGGCACGCGGTGATGCTGCTCGCCGGGGTTCTCGACGAGGACGCGGTGCGGGCGTGGGCCGCGGACGGCTACCGCTGCGCCGTGCGCGACGCGGACCCCGAACGGTGGAAGGAACTGCGCGCCCGCGCCGAGGCGGGCCGGGGCCCGGTCGCCGCGGTCCGCGACGCCGGTTTCACGGAGGTCGCACCGGGTTCGATGACGGTGATCACGGTCGCCGGCTGACGCCCCGCCGGGCTCAGCCGTCCTTCCGGAACATCAGCACGGTCGGTCCGGTCACCTCCCACTCGGAGCCGACGGGTCGAGGCGACGCGTCGGCGGGTGCACCGTCGGGTGCGCTCGAGTCGAACACGCACACCACCCGACCCCGATACCACTCGGGTCCGGCGAGCACGAGCGTCGCCGGGCCGGCAGCATGCAGCACGATCAGGCCGCTGCTGTCCGCGAGCGGCACCCCGGCCCGCGTGACCGTGCCCAGTTGCGACCCGTCCACCCACGCCTGCAGGGTGCGCCGGTCGTCGTCGTGCCAGCCGGCCTCGTCGAGTTCGAGGCCGTCACCGCCGAACCACACCAGGTCGGGATAGCCGACGGTGCGGGCGCGGCCGTCGAAGAAACGGCGCTGACGCAGCACCGGCACGACCTTGCGCAACTGCAGCAGCTGTCGCACGAATGCGATCCGGGTGGTGTCGGCCGACGACCAGTCCAGCGGCCACGCATCGGTCACCGGGGTGTCCGCCGGGACGCAATAGGCGTTGTTGTTGCCGCCCTGGCTGTGTCCGAATTCGTCGCCGGCGAGCAGCATCGGGGTGCCGGTGGACAGCAGCAGCGTGGCCAGCAATGCCCGCACGTGCCGGTCGCGGGCGGCGACGATCTCCGGGTCGTCCGTCGGCCCCTCCACACCGTGGTTGACCGACTCGTTGTGGTCGGCGCCGTCCCGTCCGTCCTCGCCGTTGGCCTCGTTGTGCTTGCGTTCGTAGGCGACCAGATCGGCCACGGGGAACCCGTCGTGCGCGGCGACGAAATTGATCGACATCCACGGCTGCCGCACGGTCCGGTCGTAGAGGTCCTCGGAACCGGCGAGACGCGAGGCGATCTCGCGGATCCCGGACCGTCCCGCCCAGAACCGGCGGACCGTGTCGCGGTACCGATCGTTCCATTCCGACCACTGCGCGCCGAACTCGCCGAGCCGGTAACCGTGGACGGTCGCGTCCCACGGTTCGGCGATCAGCTTCAGATCCGTCAGCACCGGATCGGTGGTGATCGCGGTGAGCAGCGCGGCCCGCGAGTCGAACGTGCCGCCGCGCGGACGGCCCAGCGCGCTGGCCAGATCGAACCGGAACCCGTCGACCCCCATCTCGGTGGCCCAGTAGCGCAGGCTGTCGCACACCATCCGCACCGCGATCGGCGAGGTGGCGTCGACGGTGTTGCCGCAGCCGGTCAGGTCGATGTCGAGCCCCTGCTCGTCCAACAGGTAGTAGCCGCGCGCGTCGAGTCCGCGCCAGGACAGGCTCGGCCCGGCCACCGACCATTCGCACGTGTGGTTGTAGACGACGTCGAGGATCACCTCGATCCCGGCGGCGTGCAGCGCCGCCACCATGGCCCGGAACTCGTCGATCTCCGCGCCGGGCACGCTCGCGTACCCGGGGTGCGGCGCGAAACAGGCGGCGGTCGAATAGCCCCAGTGGTTGCGCATCCCGCGTGCCCGTACCGGGGGTTCGGTGAGGAACGCGTGCACCGGCAGCAGTTCGACGGCGGTCACCCCGAGCCCGACGAGATGCTCGAGGACGGCCGGCGCGGTCAGCCCGAGATAGGTGCCGCGGTGTTCGGGCGGCACCCCGGGATGGCGTGCCGTGTAGGACCCGACGTGCAGTTCGTAGAGCACCGTCTGCTCCCACGCGGTGCCGGGGCGGTCGTGCCGGACCGTTCCGGCCGGTTCGGTGACCACCGACAACGGGACGTGGCCGAGGGAATCGACGGTCGAGGGTGCGCCGAAGGGATCGTCATCGTAGGCGAGCAGGCGTCGCGGATCACCGATGGCGCCGGTCAGGCGGCGGGCCCACGGGTCGAGCAGCAGCTTGTGCGGGTTGGTGCGCAGCCCGGTGCTCGGCTGCCACGGGCCGTGCGCCCGGTAGCCGTAGCGCTGCCCGGGACCGACCCCGGGCACCGTGCCGTGCCAGATTCCGAAGGTCCGGTCCGGCAGGTCGATCCGCTGTTCCCGCCCGTCGTCGTCGATCAGGCAGACCTGCACACGGTCGCTGTGCGGGGCGTGCACCGAGAAGTGGGTGCCCGCGTCGGGGTCGTCGGCTTCGAGGGCGGTCGCCCCGAGCGGGAACGGACCGCGGTCGGCGCGCGCCACCGGCGGCGCGGTGGGATCGGTGGGGGAGAGCGACACGAAACGATCCTGCCGGTGAATCGGCTGCCGGGGTAGTCCAAGATGGACGGCGTGGCACAACCTGATCCCGATCTGCTCATCGAATTCGACGACGTGTTGGTGCGGCGGGGCGGCAACGTCCTGGTCGGACCCGTGACCTGGAAGGTGGAGCTGGACGAACGCTGGGTGGTGCTGGGGCCGAACGGCGCCGGCAAGACCTCGTTGCTGCGGGTCGCGGCCGCGGAGACGTTCCCGACCTCCGGCACGGCGAGCGTGCTGGCCGAGCGGTTCGGGCGCACCGACCTGTCCGAACTGCGACCGCGCATCGGCATGTCGTCGTCGGCGCTGGCCAACCGCGTTCCGGCCGACGAGAAGGTCTCCGATCTGGTGGTTTCCGCCGGGTACGGCGTGCTCGGCCGGTGGCGGGAGAAGTACGACGCGATGGACACCGAGCGGGCTACGGAGATGCTCGAGAGCCTCGGCGCCGAACACCTCGCCGACCGCATGTACGGCACCCTGTCGGAGGGGGAACGCAAGCGGGTCCTCATCGCCCGGGCGTTGATGACCGATCCGGAACTGCTGCTGCTCGACGAACCCGCGGCGGGTCTGGACCTCGGTGGCCGTGAGGAACTCGTCGCGCGTCTGGCGACGCTCGCCGCGGACCCGGATGCCCCCGCGACGGTGCTGATCACCCATCACGTCGAGGAGATCCCGCCGGGCTTCACCCACGCGATGCTCCTCAAGGAGGGGCAGGTGGTCGCGCAGGGGCTGATCGACGACGTGATCACCTCCGAGAACCTGAGCACCGCGTTCAGCCAGTCGATCACGCTCGATCGGGTGGACGGGCGCTTCTTCGCGCGCCGCACCCGGGAGCCGGGCCGGCACCGCGTGCACGTCTGATTCCGGATCGGGACCGGCGTCTCGATGCCGGTCCCGATGCGACGCGGATCACCCCGTCACGTAGTTTGTACGCATGTCTACCGAACGCTCTGCAGCCCCCTTCGATCCGGCCGCGGTGCCGATCAAGGACGCCTCCACCGTCCTTCTGCTCCGCGATTCCGACCGTGGTATCGAGGTATTCCTGCAGCGCCGCGTCGTCGGCATGGACTTCGCCGGCGGCATGACGGTGTTCCCGGGCGGTGGCGTCGACCCCTCCGACAGCGCCGCGTCCGTGCGCTGGGCCGGCCCGTCCATCGCCTGGTGGGCCGAGCGGTTCACGACCACCGAGGGACGCGCGCAGGCGCTCGTGCTGGCCGCGGTCCGCGAGACGTTCGAGGAGTGCGGCCTGCTGCTGGCCGGACCCAGCGAGGACACCGTCGTCGCCGACACCGCGCAGTACGCGCAGGCGCGTCGTCTCCTCGAGGCGCGGGAACTGTCGTTCGGCGACTTCCTCGCCGCCGAAGGACTCGTGGTTCGCACCGATCTGCTGCGCCCCCGCGCGAACTGGATCACCCCGCTCGGTGAACGCCGCCGTTACGACACCCACTTCTTCGTCGCGGCCGTCCCCGAAGGGCAGCGCGCCGACGGCGACACCAGCGAAGCCGAGCACGTGCAGTGGCGCACGGCGGCCGAAGCACTCGACGACTGGCAGGCGGGTGCGTCGATCCTGCTGCCGCCGACCTGGGCCCAGCTCACCTCGCTCGCCGCATACGCCACCGTCGCGGACGTGCTCGCGGACGAGGTCGTGATCGAACCGATCCTGCCGATCCTGTCGCGCAACGACGAGGGACAGATCCGCGTCTCGTTCGGCGGCGACGAGGGCTACTACACCCGCGGGGGGCCGCACCCCTGGGCGAAGCGCACCGACATCTGATCTAGCCTGAGCGGCATGGCTGAATTCGTCACTCTCGAGGTGTCCGACGGCATCGGGACCATCCGGCTCGACCGCCCGCCGATGAACGCACTGAACCGGCAGGTGCAGGAGGAGATCCGTGCCGCCGCCCGGGAGGCGACGGTACGCAAGGACGTCAAGGCCGTGATCGTCTACGGCGGCGAGAAGGTGTTCGCCGCCGGTGCCGACATCAAGGAACTCGCCGAGATCGGCTTCGTGCAGATGAGCGAGATCATCGGGGACCTGCAGTCCGCGCTCGGGTCGATCGCCGACATCCCGAAGCCGACGGTCGCGGCGATCACCGGCTACGCGCTCGGCGGTGGCCTGGAACTTGCGCTCGGCGCGGACCGCAGGATCATCGGCGACAACGTCAAGCTCGGGACGCCGGAGATCCTGCTCGGCATCATCCCCGGGGGCGGCGGCACGCAGCGGCTCGCGCGGCTCGTCGGTCCGTCGAAGGCGAAGGACATCGTGTTCACGGGCCGGTTCGTCGGACCGGACGAGGCGCTCGCGATCGGGTTGGTCGACGAGGTCGTCGCACCCGATGACGTGTACAACGCAGCGCGGAGGTGGGCGTCGCAGTTCACCGGAGCGGCCTCGCGTGCGCTCGCGGCGGCGAAGGCTGCGATCGATCAGGGCCTGGACACGGATCTCGACACCGGACTGAAGATCGAGCAGCATGTGTTCGCGTCGCTGTTCGCGACGGCCGACCGCACGATCGGGATGGAGTCCTTCATCGCGAACGGCCCGGGCAAGGCCGCGTTCACCGGCGAATAGCCCGCCGAAACTGGAACTTGTTCCATGCTTACCGATGGGTAGGATCACACCTATGACTGCAAGCAGGACCGACGGGACCGATCCCGCGCCCAACCCGCACGCCACCGCCGAAGAGGTCGCCGCTGCGCTCGAGGACACCAAACTCGCCCAGGTGCTCTACCACGACTGGGAAGCCGAGACGTACGACGAGAAGTGGTCAATCTCCTACGACGAACGTTGCATCGACTACGCCAAGGGCCGCTTCGACGCGGCGGCGGGTGAGCAGCCCCTTCCGTACGGGAAGGCGCTCGAACTCGGCTGCGGCACCGGTTTCTTCCTGCTCAACCTCATGCAGGCGGGCGTCGCGAAGTCCGGTTCGGTGACGGACCTGTCGCCCGGCATGGTCAAGGTCGCCCTGCGCAACGCCGCGAATCTCGGACTCGACGTCGACGGCCGGGTCGCCGACGCCGAGACCATCCCGTACGAGGACGACACCTTCGACCTCGTCGTGGGTCACGCCGTGCTGCACCACATCCCGGATGTCGAGCAGTCGCTGCGCGAGGTCCTGCGCGTTCTCAAGCCCGGCGGCCGGTTCGTCTTCGCCGGTGAGCCCAGCACGATCGGCAACTTCTACGCGCGGTGGCTCGGTCGCATCACCTGGGAGGCGACCACCAACATCACCAAGCTGCCGTTCCTGAGCGACTGGCGCCGTCCGCAGACCGAACTCGACGAGTCCTCCCGGGCCGCGGCCCTCGAAGCCGTCGTCGACCTGCACACCTTCGATCCGTCCGATCTCGAGAAGATCGCGACCTCGGCCGGTGCCGTCGAGGTGAAGGCGTCGAGCGAGGAGTTCGCCGCGGCGTTGCTCGGCTGGCCCGTGCGCACCTTCGAGGCCGCCGTGCCGGAGGAGAAGCTCGGCTGGGGCTGGGCGAAGTTCGCGTTCGGTGGCTGGAAGACGCTGAGCTGGGTCGACGAGAAGGTGCTCAAGCACGTCGTGCCGCGCAGCTTCTTCTACAACGTCATGATCACCGGTGTGAAGCCCGGCAAGTAGTTGGGATACGAGTTCACCCTCGCCGACGTCGCCTATCTGGCGTCGGACGAGGCGGCGTCCGCCTTGACCGAGGTGGACGGCCGGGAACTGTCCGCGCGTACACGCCTGGCCGACATCGGCTGGGTGCGTACGCGTTTCGGCGACCGTGCCGGCCTGCTCGTCGAGACCGTGCTGGCGCGCCGCAAGGCTGTCGCGAAACTGCCGGAGGCCGGGGGATGGCTGCTCACCGACGACGCGGTGCAGCAGGCCACCCCCGCCGTGGTCGCCACGCATCGGGCGCGGCGCCTGGCCGGGCGGCGCGTGCACGACGTGACATGTTCGATCGGCGCGGAACTGGCGGCGCTCGTGGGTGTCGCCGACCTCGTGATCGGCAGCGATCTGGACCCGGTGCGGTTGGCGATGGCCGCGCACAACGTGCCGGGCACATCGCTGATCCGGGCCGACGCGCTGCGGCCCGTCACCCGCGGGACCACCGTGATCGCCGATCCCGCACGCCGCGCCGGCGGCCGGCGCACGCACGATCCGGCGGCGCTGCAACCACCGCTGCCGGACCTGCTCGACGTCTATGCCGGACGCGATCTCGCGGTGAAGTGCGCGCCGGGCCTGGATTTCGACGCGCTCGACTGGGCGGGGGAGGTCGAGGTCGTCTCGCTCGACGGCGGTGTCCGCGAGGCGTGCCTGTACTCGCCGGGCCTGTCGAGCCCCGGTGTCCGACGCCGGGCAAGCGTGTTGCGTTCGGATGGAACGGGATTCGAGGTCACCGACGCGATGCCCGACGACATCGACGACCGTCCTCCGGGGCAGTGGATCGTCGATCCCGACGGCGCGATCGTGCGGGCCGGCCTGGTCCGGCACTGGGCGGCGTATCACGGTCTGTGGCAACTGGATCCGCGCATCGCCTATCTCACCGGCGACACCCTGCCCGAGGGCGTGCGCGGCTTCCGCATCCTCGACCGGTTCAAGTACACCGAGAAGGCTTTGAAACAGGCGCTCGCGCAGCACGACTGCGGGGTCGCCGAGATCCTCGTCCGCGGAGTCGACGTCGACCCCGCGGTGCTGCGGCCACGTCTCAAACTCCGGGGTACGCGGTCGTTGTCGGTGGTGCTGACCCGGATCGGGCGCACCGCAGAGGCTTTCGTGTGCGAGGCATCGGTCTAGATGTAGTCGACGACGACCTTCTCGATGGTTCCGTCGAACGGGAACGGCGCGCGATCGTAGTAGTCGAGCGACACCGGTGACCCGAGGCAGGTACCGATGTCGAGACAGTCGTTCGCCGTGAACAGCAACGGCGCGCTGATCGGCACGGTCGTCTCGCCGACCTTCTGCCCGTCGACACACATCCGGACGTTCAGCGGGCCGCCGGGGCGGGTCTCGGCGTACTCGGTGAACACTTCGAGTTTGTGCTCGCCGGGCGGAATCGGCTCCGCCGAGCGCATCTTGGTGCGCATCAGGATGAACAGGTTGTACTCGTAGCAGAGGTAGCCGTCGTCCATGAAACAGGTCAGCCCGCCGCCGTTGCCGCCGAGAGCGTAGAGGACACCGCCGGCCCGCTCGGGGACGGTCAGATCGACGGCAACGCGGTTGTTCCTGTTTCCCAGTGCGGGAGCACAGAATTCGGGCATACGGGTGACGTCGCCGGTGAACTCCCAGCTGGTGTACGGCGTGGTGATCCGCTGCTCGGGGTGAAGTGCCACCACCCAGAGCCCCCCGCCGATCGGCAGGGCGTTGTTCTTGGCCGCCTCGATCGCGAACAACTCCCGCAGCTGGGCCAGCTTCTCGGGATACTGCTCGGCGAGATTGCGGTTCTGGGTCCAGTCCTCGTCGAGATTGTAGAGCTCCCAGGTGTCGTCGTCGGGGTTCCAGTCGCGGATCCCGCCGGGCATGCCCTGCAGCCACGGTGCCCGGGGTCCGAATGCGGACGCCATCCAGCCGTCGTGGTAGATCGCGCGGCTGCCCATGATCTCGAAGTACTGGGTGATCTTGCCCGCCTTCGCGTCCCGGTCGACGAAGGTCTCCGCGAAGCTGGCACCGTCGATGGGGTCCTGCGGAATCCCGTTCACGGAGCGGGGCGGGGTGATTCCGAGCAGGTCGTAGAAGGTCGGCACCAGATCGTTGCAGTGCAGGAACTGGGTTCGCGGGGTCCGATCGGGGGTGATCTTCGCGGGCCACCGCGCCACCATCGGATTGCGGGTTCCCCCGAGATGCGACGCGAGGAGTTTCATGCCCTTGTAGGGCGTGCTGCCCGCCCACGCCCATCCCGCGTGGTACATGTTGTCGGTCTTCGGAGAGCCGAGGACGTCGAGTCCGCCGAGTTCCTCGAGGGCGGCGATGTGCTGCGCCGGGGTCGTCGGAATCCCGTTCTGCGCCAGCAGTTCGCTGATGGTCCCTTCCTGGCCCTCCCCGGACGAGCCGTTGTCGCCCCAGATGTAGAGGACCAGGGTGTTGTCGCGGTAGCCGAGCCGGTCCAGCTCGTCGAACAACCGCCCGACCTGCACATCACAGTGCTCGGCGTACCCGGCCGCCACCTCCATGAGGCGACGCTGGAACGGCTTCTCCTCCTCGGGGATGTCGTCCCACGCCGCCATGGTGGGATCGCGGTCGGTGAGTTCGGCCTCCGGTGGGATCCAGCCCTTCTCCTTGGCCCGGGCGAACACGCGCTCGCGGTAGGCGTCCCAGCCGTCGTCGAACTTGCCCGAATACCGGTCTGCCCAGTCCTTCATGATGTGGTGCGGGCCGTGCAGGCAGCCGCTGGCCCAGTACATGAAGAAGGGCCGGTCGGCGTCGAGCGCCTTGTGGCGGCGCAACCAGCCGATGGCGTCGTCCGCGAGGTCCTCGCTGAGGTGGTAGCCCTGCTCGGGGGTCTTCGGCGGCAGGACGACGGTGGTGTTGCGGACCAGGTTCGGCTCGTACTGCGATGCCTCACCGGCGAGGAAGCCGTAGAAGTAGTCGAAACCGACGCCGGTGGGCCAGTTGTCGTAGGGCCCGGCGGCCGTGGTCTCCTCGGCCGGGGTGTTGTGCCACTTGCCGAACGCCGCGGTGGTGTACCCGTAGTGCCGCAGGACCTCCGCTCCCGTCGCACTCGACTTCGGGATGTGGCCGGAATACCCGTCCCAGTCGTTGGCCAGCTCGGCGATCTGCCCGTTTCCGACGCGATGGTGGTTGCGGCCGGTGAGCAGCGACGCGCGGGTCGGCGAACACATCGCGGTGGTGTGGAAGCGGTTGTAGCCGATGCCCTCGTCGAGCATGCGGTCGAGGGTTGGGGTGTTCACCTCGCCGCCGAACCCTGTCGGCAGACCCGGACCGGCGTCGTCGATCAGCACGACGAGGATGTTCGGGGCGTCGGCGGGCAGCCGGCGCTGCTTCGGGTGTGGGCTGTACACCGATTCCTGCATGGTGCGGCCCGCGATACTCCCCGACGGCGTCGGGGGAAACGGCAGGGTATCCCCGCCGGGTATCGGTGCTGCCCGGAGTTCCTTGCCCATGACCGTGTGCCCCCTTCTCCGCCCACCCGTTCCAGTACAGCACCGGTTCGTCGTCGCGGAGACGGGTTTACGAGATGGAAGTCACGGCCGGAGGATGCACCGGAAGCCGATGTGGCAGGTCGACGTCTCCTCGGTTTCACCCTGCCGGGCAGCGGGGCGGTAGCGAAGACAGTAGTTCGGCGCGCACAGGTGCGAGCCGCCCTTGATCACGCGGCGCGCATACGGTTCGTTCGGGTCGTGGACCACAGCAGCGTCGACGCGGGGATTCGCCGGAATGCAGCACGACGACGCCGGGGCGACGTTCTTGCCGCTCGCCGAGTGGTCGGGGGAGAAGTGGTCGCTCGTCCACTCCCACACGTTGCCGGCCATGTCGTCGAGCCCATACCCGTTGGGCCGGAAATGCCCGACGGGGGAGGTTCCGGCGAACCCGTCCTCGAGGAGGTTCTGCCACGGGAACTCGCCCTGCCAGACGTTCCCGCCGGGTCTGCCGCCCGGCTCGTGCTCGTCACCCCACACGAAGATCTTGCGATCGAGGCCGCCGCGTGCGGCGAACTCCCACTCCGCCTCGGTCGGCAGTTCCTTGCCGGCCCACTCGGCGTACGCCCTGGCGTCGAACCACGACACGTGCGTGACCGGATGCCGTTCCCGGCCACCGACATTGCTGTCGGGACCCTCGGGGTGACGCCAGTCGGCGCCGGGTGTGAAGGACCACCAGCGGGTGTAGTCGTCGAGGGGAACAGGG
>NZ_JADZGH010000069.1:13063-20063 GCF_015865005.1 Rhodococcus sp. CX | reverse complement strand
CCGCCCCGGGGTACCGGTCCGGGTCGGGCGCGACCTCCGCGGTCGTGACATATCCGGTCGCTTTCACGAAGCGGCGGAACTCGGCGACCGTCACCGGGTGCTCGTCCATCCAGAACCCGCCGACCGTCACCTGGTGGACCGGTCGTTCCTCGGGATAGAAGTCCTCCGAGCCCATCCAGAACGTGTCTCCCGGAATGAAGACCATGTTCTTCGGCACTGCGTTCTTCGGTAGCGCCCTTGTCATGGGGATCAGCGTCGCACGGTCCGTGCGCCCGTCGGTGGGATTCCCGATCAGCGCGCCGCCATGGCAGAAATGCGGATATCGCGGGTGCGCTCCTGGTGAGCGGTCATCAGGGCGCGCGCCCGCTCGCCGTCCCCCGCGACGATCGCGTCGAGGATGTGGCGGTGCTCCGTCTCGATCGCGTCGAGATTGTCGGGAGCCGCGGACGCCTCGGCGTCGTAGACGGCCAGTTGCGCGTCCAGGCGTTCCATCAGCTCGGCGATGGTCGGGTTGTGGGCGGCGGAGCGCAGCGCGGCGTGCCAGTCGTTGTGCAGGCGGAGTGCGCTCTTCGGATCCGGTGCCGCGACGGCGCGCTCGAACAGACTCGTCAGCCGGGCCAGATCGATCTCGGATCGTCTGGTCGCCGCGGCGAACGCGGCAGCGGATTCCAGTGCGATCCGGGCGTCGCAGATCGCGAGTACCTCCTCCTCGGTGCGCTCACGCACCATGTAGCCGCGGGTGACCTTGATCACCAGACCGTCGAACTCGAGCCGCTGCAACGCTTCCCGCACGGGTGTCCGCGACAGCCCCATCTCCGCGCCGACGCCGGCCGGCACCAGCATGGAGCCGGGCGCATACTTGCCGTTCGTAATGCGTTCGCGCAGTTGTGCGTACGGCGATCTGTCGACGTCCAACGGTCGGTTCCCTCCTCGAGACGCGCAGAAAAGTGGACGAACCAACCCATACCAGGACGGCGCGCGGATGGGAAGGGTTTGAATCCATGTGTATACAGTTGTCGTCGTTTGTTGTCGTTTGTATTTATAGTGCTCCTCGCACTGCTGTCCGCGAGGAGAACGATGAACACGACCACCCCCACACCGACGGCGACCGGCGATGTCTGATCTCACGGTCTCCGCAGCACCGGCTACCCCTGCGCCCACCGCCGAGCCGCCGCGCACCCGCCGCGTCATCCGGACGCCGCGGGCGACCGCGCTGCTGCCGTGGGTCGTTCCGGCCCTCGTGCTGCTCGGCTGGCAGTGGGCCTCGTCCACCGGACTGATCTCCGCGTCGATCCTGCCGCCCCCGAGCAAGGTGCTCGACACCGCCCGGAACCTCTGGGCCGCGGGAGAACTGCAGACCCACTTGCTGGTGAGTGTGCGACGCATCGTCATCGGCTTCACCATCGGCGCCGGGATCGGTCTCGTCCTCGGCTTCGCCGTCGGCCTCTCGCGCATCGCCGAAGGACTCGTCGACCGGACCCTGCAGATGCTGCGTGCGCTGCCGCATCTCGCCCTCGTCCCGCTGCTCATCGCGGCGTTCGGCATCGGCGAGCTGCCGAAGGTCCTGCTCGTGACCCTCGGCGTCATCTTCCCCGTCTACCTCAACACCGTCGCGGGTATCCGCACCGTCGATCCGAAGCTCGTGCAGCTCGGCCGCTCGTACGGGCTCGGGCGCGGCGAGCTGATCCGGCAGGTCATCGTGCCCGGCGCGATGCCGATGATCCTGACCGGCATCCGCTACGCGCTCGGCGTGGCCTGGCTGACGCTCGTGATCGCCGAAACCATCGCGACCAGCGAGGGCATCGGCTTCCTCGCCCAGAACGGCCGCGACCTGCTCCGCAACGACCGGATCGTCCTCGCGATCGTGCTCTACGCGCTCGCCGGCCTCCTGGCCGATCAGCTCATCCGGCTGGTCGAGGCGCGAGTCCTCCGCTGGAACCCCAACTACCGGAAGGGAACTCGCTGATGTCCCGTGACGACCTCGTCGGACTCGACCTGCTCGGCGTCGGACACCGCTACCAGGACAAGCGCATCCTGAACAACATCGACCTGTCGATCGCGCCGGGCGAGTTCGTGACGTTCCTCGGACCGAGCGGCGTGGGCAAGTCCACCCTGCTCCGGATCCTCGCCGGGCTCGAGCAGCCGACCGAGGGCCGCGTCGAGCCGACCGTCGACCGGCCCGTCGTCTCGCGCATGATGTTCCAGGAGGACCGGCTCCTGCCCTGGCGCAACGTCCTCGACAACGTCCAGCTCGGCACCAAGGGACGACGCGACGAAGCGGCCGCGCTGCTCCGCGAGGTCGGACTCGCCGGTCGGGAGAACGCCTGGCCCTCCGAACTGTCCGGCGGCCAGCGGCAGCGCGTCGCGCTCGCCCGCGCCCTGCTGCACCACCCCGACGTGCTGCTCCTCGACGAACCGTTCGGTGCACTCGACGCGATCACCCGGGTCACGATGCAGCAACTGCTCGAACGGATGCTCGCCGAGCGGCCCCGGACCGTCCTGCTCGTCACCCACGACGTCGAGGAAGCGTTGATCCTCTCCGACCGGGTGCTGCTGCTCACCGAATCCGGGATCACCCGTGAACTCCGGATCGACCAGGCCCGCCCCCGGCACCGCGGTGACGCCCGCCTCGCAGCCTGGAAGGAGGAGTTCCTCGACGGGCTCCTCGAGGCCGACCGCGCCCTCCATTCCTGACACTGCCCCTCCGATCCACCCGCTCCACCCGTAGGAAGGTTTCACCCCCGCTATGTCACCCCTGACCTCTTCGTCGCTGAGCCGACGCGGCTTCCTCAAGGCCACCGGCGCCGGTGTCCTCGGCCTGACCGCCCTGTCCCTCGCCGGGTGCAGCACCGACGCCGCAGCAGACGAAGACGGCCCCCTCACCCAGGTCCGGTACGCGCTGATCGGCGACGGCAACGCCGAACCGGGCACCGTGCTGCGCAACAGCCTCGGTGGGTTCGACGTCGCCGCCGACCTCGGCGTGCCGGTGGAATGGCCCACCGGATTCCCGGCGTCCCTGCCGGTGATGGAGGCGATCAAGTCCGGCAGCGTCGACTTCTCCTTCGCCACCGCGACCGCCGTCATCTACGCGATCGGCGGTGGCGTTCCCATCGTCCCGCTGGTGGCGTACCCGCTGCCGAGCAACGAGGTGGACGTCCTGGTCCCGCAGGGCTCCACCATCCGGTCCGCCGCAGATCTGAAGGGCCGCAAGGTCGCCGACCACCGCGGCACGACCGGCACGTACAGCCTGGTCAAGTACCTCGAGACCGCGGGCCTGACGCTCGACGACATCGAGTACGTCAACCTCACCGCCGCGGACGCCGAGGCCGCGTTCGCGCAGGGCAAGGTGGACGCCTGGATCACGTGGCAGCCGATGGCCGAACTCGCCAAGCGCAAGCACAACGCCGCGACCCTGCCCGACGTGAAGACCTACGACTACGCGTTCTTCGTCGCGAGCGAATCCTTCGCGAACAACCACCCCGAGGTCGCGGCGAAGCTGGTGCGCAACGTCCGCGACGCACAGCGCTGGATCGAGGCCAACCCCGCCGCGGCCGTCGACGAGTTCACCCGGCTCGGCGGCTTCGGCGGCAACGCGATGGAAGCCGAGGTGTACCGCGACCTCGTCGAGACGAAGCGGCTCTCGTACTCCGGTGCGGGACAGTTCACCTCGGTCGGTGCCGACGCCATCGCCGGCACCCAGGATCTCGCCGACAACTTCCACCGGCTCGGCATCTACCCCGAGCAGGTGGATGTCACCTCGTGGCTGCAGGATTCGCGGTTCGATTCGATCAAGTCCGTCATCGACAAAGAACTCTCGAACGTCCAGTAACTCTCGAAGTAGGTATCAGCATCATGTCCGACTCCCAGATGCGTCTCGCCGCGTTCATCACCGCCGGTCCCGGCCGCCCCGGCGGCTGGCGCTACCCGGCCTCGGTCCCCGGGTGGTTGTCCGCGGAGTACTACCAGAACATCGCCCGCACCCTCGAGGACGGCAGGTTCGACCTCGCGTTCTTCGCCGACATCCTCTCGGTGCCCGACCGGTTCGGGTCGAGCACCGACACCCAGTTGCGCAACGGCGCGCTCGGCTCGTTGCGTCTCGATCCGCTGCACGTGCTGTCGTCGATGGGTGCTGTGACTCGGCACCTCGGTCTCGCCGCGACGGTGTCCACCACATACGCGCAGCCGTTCACCGTGGCCCGCTCGTTCGCGAGCCTGGACCACCTCACCGCCGGCCGCGCGGCCTGGAACGTGGTGACCTCGTTCCAGGAATCCGAGGCGCGCAACTTCAACCTCGACGAGCAGTTCCCCCGCGAGAAGCGCTACGAACGCGCCGACGAGTTCCTCGAGGTGGCGGCGAAGCTCTGGGACAGCTGGGAGGACGACGCGCTGGTCCTGGACACCGAGACGCCGTTGTTCGCCGACCCCGAGAAGGTGCACGCGATCGGCCACAAGGGGGAGTGGTTCACCGTCCAGGGACCGCTCAACGTGCCGCGGCCGCCGCAGGGATACCCGGTGGTGATCCAGGCCGGCGCCTCCGCCAAGGGCAAGGACTTCGCCGCCCGCTGGTCCGACGTCATCTTCTGCAGCCACGCGTCGCTCGAGTCGGCGCAGGACTTCTACCGCGAGATCAAGGAGCGGGCCGCCGCGCACGGCCGCGACCCCCGTCAGGTGAAGATCCTGCCGTCGATCGCCCCGGTCATCGGTGCCACCAGCGCGATCGCGCAACAGACCTTCGAGGAGCTGTTCGAACTGGTGCCGCCGCTGGGTGGGCTCTCGACCCTCGCCTACCACCTGGACGTGGACCTGTCGACGTTCCCCCTCGACGAGCGGCTGCCCGACGTCGAGGTTCCCGGCGTCGAGGGCCACTACCGCGAGGTCCGCGAGATCACCGAACGCGAGGGGCTCACGCTGCGTGAGCTCGGCAAGCAGTACGGTGGCCGCGTCGAAGGCGGATTCATCGGTACCGCAACGGAAGTCGCGGACGGCCTGGAGGAGTGGTTCACCGGAGGCGCGTGCGACGGCTTCATGGTGCAGGCTCCCTACCAGCCCGGGGGATTCGAGGACTTCACCCGGCAGGTCGTCCCCGAACTGCAGAAGCGCGGCCTGTTCCGGACCGAATACGAGGGATCCACCCTGCGCGAGAACCTCGGACTCGAGCGTCCCGCTCCGCGTGAATGGGAGAACCGGATCCCCAAGCCCGCGAGCGCCGCCCGATGAGCGCCGGCACCGCGCCCGCGTCGAACATCGCGGCCGTCGCGGGGCACACCATCGCCGGGGTACCCGGCCGGTTCGTGCTCGACGCCCGCGCCAACCATCTGGTGACCGACTCGCGATTCGGCCCGGGTGAGTCCATCCAGGCCGGGGAGTTGCTCCTGTCGGCGCTCGCATCGTGCGCGATGGCGAACTTCGAGGCGAACGCGACGGAACTGAAGCTGCCGCTCGCCGGGATCCGGGTCGAGGCCTCGCACGCCCGCGGCAGCGAGGATCCGACCCGGTACGACTTCACCCGGGTCACGATCACCACGAGCGGGGTGGATCAGGCCGCGGCGGACGTCCTGCGCGAGCGGTTCGTCGCGACCTGCCCGATCTACAACACGGTCCGGCGGGGCAGCGGGATCGAGTTGACCGTCCTCGCCTCCTGAGACGATCGGCCTACGGCCACACCACCGGTGCCTGCGCCCCGGTGGTGTGGCCGTTCGGCACTCTCAGCGCAGCGTGTAGAGGTCCCCGAGCAGCGTGGTCGCCAGCAGCTCGCCGTCCGGTCCGATCGCGGTGCCGACCGCGAAACCTGATGCTCCCGGCAGGGATTCCTGATCCAGCGTGCTGCCGTCGGAGGTGTCGAAGACCAGCGCGGCGAGGCCGTCCGGAACCCGCACCACCGTGTACCCCACTCCGTTCGCGGCGACGGCCGGTGCGCCGAGCTGACGCACGTCGTCGCGTTCCCACAGGGATTCGGGGTGATCCCCGGCGTCGCGCAACGCCACGAGCGGACCGTCCGCGCCGCCACCGGCGAGCAGGATCGTCCCGTCGGCGGTCACCGCCGGTCCCGTCGAGGTGACGAAACCCGGATCGTGGCTCCAGCGCGGCGAGCCCGTCGCGGCGTCGATCGCCCACAGGGTGCCGTCGCCGTCGTGCACGTACACCGTCGCGCCGTCCGCGGAGAGCACGGGGCTCGTCACCGCCCCGCCCGGAAGGTCCGCCAGCGACCACTCCTCGGCGATGCGCGCGTCGTCACCGCCGGTGTAGCGCAACGCGACCAGTGCCGCCTGGTCCGTCCCCGGACGCCACAGGGTGGCGAAGATGCGGTCCGTCACCACGTCCACCGCGGGCGTCGTCGCGACCGGGCAGTCGGGGGAGCCGCCGAAGCACGCGGCCAGTCCGTGGTCGGGGGCCTGCCGGGGCACGTTCGTGCCGTCCTGCACACCCGGGATCGGCACCATGTCGTAGATCGGGGCGACGAGCTTGCCCGTCTGCGTATCGACGACGTTGACCTGACCGAAGTGCGTGACCACCAAGAGGTTTCCGTCACCGGTGAACTGTGCGCTGCGCGGTGTGCCGCTCACCGGGATACGCCAGCGGCGCTGCCCGTGCTCGTTGAACGAGTACAGACCGCCCTCCTCGCCGAGGTAGACGTTGGCGACGGTGTCGGCGACCGGCGTGACCACGCCGACGCCCGGCGCGAGACGCGTACACCAGCGTTTGCGGCCGGTGTCGATCTGGAACGCGAACAGATTGCAGCCGGCGTCGGTGGAGGCGCTGACGAAGATCTGCCCGTTGCTGGCGATCGACGGCGGTGATCCGACCGCGCCGCCGACCGATCGGGTCCAGGCGACCGACACGTCCGAGAGTCCGTCCGCGACCGCGGTGCTGCTGTTGCGGGCGTCGGAATAGCGGCCCGGCCACGCTCCTTCGGAGAGGATGTCGATGGGTTCGTCCCCGCTTCCGCATCCGCTCAACGCGAGTGCTGCCGTCGTCGTCAGCACTGCAGTCCGCAGGACAC
>NZ_JADZGH010000069.1:5037-13053 GCF_015865005.1 Rhodococcus sp. CX | reverse complement strand
TCGGTCAGCCTATCGGGCCGGGCCCCGTGCTTTCCGCACGAGGCTGACCGTAGGCTGGCATGCTATGACGAGCATGTGGGGCGCACCGTTGCGCACGAGGTGGCGTGGTTCACGTCGCCGGGACGCCGACCAGGCGAAATTCCTGACCGTCGACTCGCTGCGGTGGGTGCTGGCCAACAAGGCCTACACACCCTGGTACCTGGTGCGGTACTACCGACTCGCGAAGTTCAAGCTCGCGAACCCGCACGTGATCCTGCGCGGCATGGTCTTCCTCGGCAAGAACGTCGAGATCCACTCGACGCCGGAACTGTCGCGGCTCGAGATCGGCAGATGGGTGCACATCGGTGACGGCAATGCCATCCGCTGTCACGAGGGGTCGCTGCGCATCGGCGACAAGGTCGTCTTCGGCAAGGACAACGTCGTCAACACCTACCTCGACATCGAGATCGGTGCGTCGACCCTCGTCGCGGACTGGTGCTACATCTGCGACTTCGACCACCGCACCGAGGATGTCACCTACCCGATCAAGGATCAGGGCATCGTCAAGAGCCCGGTGCGGATCGGGCCCGACACCTGGATCGCCGCGAAGGTCACCGTGCTGCGCGGTACCCGCGTCGGCCGCGGCTGCGTGCTCGGTGCGCACGCCGTAGTCAAGGGCGACATCCCGGACTACAGCATCGCCGTCGGATCCCCGGCCAAGGCCGTGAAGAACCGGAAGGCCGACTGGGAGGCCGGCGCGGCGCAGCGCGCCGAGTACATCGCGGCGCTCGAGGACATCGCCCGCAAGAAGGCGGGCGACCTGCCGGAAGGCGCGGACGCCGGAGCCTGATCCGGTATCCGTCGTCGACGAGGACCGTCGATGAGGGTGAGGGGAGCTGGGGATGGACTACTGCGAGTACCGCCGTTACGACGCGGTGGGGTTGGCCGAACTCGTCGCCACCGGTCAGGTCGGCGGCGAGGAGCTGCTCGAGACGGCGATCGCGCGCCTGGACGCGGTCGAACCGGTCCTGAACACGGTGGTGTACCGGCTCGACGAGCGGGCCCGCACCCGCGCCAAGGGCCGGCTCACCGGGCCGTTCGCCGGGGTTCCGTTCCTGGTGAAGGACCTCGCACAGGACGTGGTGGGCACACCGACCGGAAGCGGTAGTCGTGCCCTCGCCGCGCTGCCGGCCGCGCGCAACGCGCTCGTCGTCGACCGCTGGATCGACGCGGGGCTGGTCGTGTTCGGGAAGACGAACACCCCGGAGTTCGGGGCGAAGAACATCACCGAACCGGAGGCGAACGGGCCGACGCGCAATCCGTGGAACCCGGAGCACACGCCCGGCGGATCGTCGGGTGGTTCGGCCGCCGCGGTCGCGGCGGGGGTGGTGCCCGCCGCCGGCGCGAACGACGGCGGCGGGTCCATCCGGATCCCCGCCGCCTGCTGCGGACTCGTCGGGCTCAAACCGGGGCGCGGTGTGGTGCCCAGCGGCCCGGCCGTCGGCGAGTTGCTGCACGGCGCGGTGTCCAACGGGGTCGTCACTCGCACGGTCCGGGACGCGGCGGCGATGCTCGACATCATCGCCGGCCCCGACCCGACCGGTCCGTACCTCGGTGCCCGCGCCGAGGAGTCGTATGCGGCGATCGCGAGCCGTCCGCCGCGGCAGCTGCGCATCGGCTACGCGACCGCCTCGCCGCTCGGCACTCCCGTCGACCGGGAAGCGGTCGCGGCCGTCGACGACGCGATCGCGCTGCTCGACGAGCTCGGGCACCACGTCGAACCCGCCGAGACCGGTATCGACGAGCGGCGCCTCGCGACGGACTTCCTGACGATGTGGTTCGCCTCGCTCGCGCAGGATGTCGACGATGCTCGTCGCCGGACCAATTGCGGCCCGGACGGATTCGAACTCGACACCCGTGTCCTCGCGGCCGTCGGCCGGTCGGTGTCGGCACCGGATTACCTTGCGGCCCTTCAGCGGTGGAACGGTTACACGCAGCAGCTCGTGGCCTTCCACGAGCGCTACGACCTGCTCCTCACACCGACGCTGGCGTCGCCGCCGATCCGCATCGGCGAACTGACCACCCCGCCGATGGTCCGGATTCTGAGCCGGCTGATCGTCGCGGGCCGGCTCGGCCGTCTCGCGCGGCTCGGTGGTCTCCTGGACTCGATCGTCGACGACAACCTGGGTCGGACCCCCTACACGCAGCTGGCGAACATCACCGGGCGCCCGGCGATCTCGGTGCCGCTGTACATGACGCCCGACGGTCTACCGCTCGGGGTGCAGTTCGTCGCGCCGCTCGGTGGGGAAGGCCTGTTGCTCGCGCTCGCAGCGCAATTGGAACAGGCCCGGCCGTGGGCCGACCGGCAGCCGCCGCTCGCCCCGGCCTGACGGCCTCGTGCGCGGTTCCGGTGGCGGGGGCTACCGAAAACGCGCACGAGGCGCGGGTCATCCGCGATCGGGGAGTGGACGTTGCGGGATGCTCGGACGCGCCAGCGGATGCCGCACCCGCCGCTTGGCGCCCGCGTACACCTGGGCCGTCTCCTCGGCGACCTGCCGCCAGTCGAAGTCGTCGGTGAGCCGCGCGCGGGCAGCGCGTGCGCGTTCCTGGGCGGCGTCGGGGTCGTCGAGCAGTTCCCGCACCGCCGAGACGAGCCCGGCCACATCGCCCGGCTGGAACGACAGCCCGGTGACACCGTCGACGACGGCCTCGCCGAGACCCCCGGCGGTGGAGGCGACGAGCGGGGTGCCGGCGGCCGCGGCCTCGAGCGCGATGATCCCGAACGGCTCGTAGCGGCTCGGCAGCACGATCGCGTCGGCCCCGTGCAGCCAGCCGAGCAGTTCGGTGTGGTCGAGGTTGCCGAGGAAGGTCACCGACCGGGCGACCCGGTGGACGCGGGCCTGCTCGCGCAGCCATTCGAACTGAGTGCCTTCACCGGCGACGACGAGTGTCGTCCCCGGATGCGACCGCCGGATCTTCGGCAGCGCCGCGATCGCGTCCTGTACACCCTTCTCGTATTCGAGCCGTCCGACGAACAGCAGCCGCGCCGGACCGGTGCGGGGCTCGCGGTCGCGGTACGACCACGTGGTGACGTCGATGCCGTTGCGGATCACCGAGATCGACGGCAGATCCGGCCCGTACAGCTCCGCGACCTCGTCGCGCATCGAGGCGGAACACGTGATGAGCCAATCGGATTCGTTCGCCAGCCACCACTCGACCGAGTGCACCTGGCGGTTCATCTTCCCGGACAGCCAGCCGCTGTGCCGCCCGGCCTCGGTGGCGTGCAGGGTGGACACGAGCGGCACGTCGAAGTATTCGGCGAGCGCGATCGCGGGGTGCGCGACCAGCCAGTCGTGCGCGTGCACGACGTCGGGCGTCCAGCCCTCGCCGATGCCGCCCTTGCTCAGGCCGACACCCGCACGGACCATCGCGTGACCCATGGCCAGGGTCCAGCCGAGCATGTCCTCGCCGAAGTCGAAGTGCGGCGGGTCCTCGGCGACCGCGACCACCAGGACGCCCTCCGCGATGTGCGTGAGGGTGGGGTGGGTGGACGCGTCGGTTCCGGTGGGACGCCGGGACAGGACGACGACCTCGTGACCGGCCGCGGCGAGTTCGGTGGCCAGGTGGTGGACGTGGCGACCGAGTCCGCCGACGACGACCGGCGGGTACTCCCACGAGACGATGAGAATTCTCATGTCGGCTCTCCGTTCGGCAGTCGACGTGCGTCGAGTGCGGGGAACAGGTTGTCGGCGCGGTTCCAGCCGTCGGCGAGGCGCGCGGCCGCGTCGTGGCGGCCGGCCGCGACGGCGTCGGCGATCTCGCGCAGTGCGTGCGCGTGCTTGTGCGCGCGGTCGCGGGCGTATCCGGCGGCGGTGTCCTTGCTGACCATGAACGCCCAGTCGCTCGAGACCGCCATCAGCGCCTCGCGCAGCATCTGGTCGTGGACGCGGTTGCGCAGCGCGGGCAGACCGGGCGCGGCGGTGGCGCGGTCCTTGTCGAGGGTGTCGAGGGTGGTGCGGACGACCTCGTCGTTGAGTTGCACCAGGTCCTGGACCTGTTCGCCGGCCCAGACCCGCCAGTCCTTGCCGGATCCCCACGACGAGTCGGGGAGTTCGACGGGGGTGCCGACGTAGCCGCGGTCGCGGGCGTCGGCGAGAGTGCCGACCTCGATGCCGGCCTCGGGCAGCGCCCGTAGCAGCCGTTCCAGGAACAGTGGGCCCTCGTACCACCAGTGCCCGAACAGTTCGGTGTCGAACGCGGCGACGACGAGCGCGTCCCGGCCGATCCGGGCCGACTCGCTGCGCAGCCGTCTCCGGATGGTCTCGACGAAGTCGGCGACGTGCTTGTCGACGGTCGCGGATGCGAGATCCGGGTCGTAGGGCGCCTTTTCGTGCGAGGGCACGGTGCGGCCGGTGACCCGGGCGGGCTTGAGTCCGGTGTCGTGGCAGTAGGTGTGGAAGTCCCGGTACGCGGCGTGCCCGGGGTAGCCGGACTTCGGTGACCACACGCGGTAGGAGACCTGCAGATCGCGGCCGAACGCCACGACGTCGGAGTCCCACACCGTGCGGCCCAGGGAGGTGTCGCCGCGCAGGGCGGGTCCGTCGACCATGAAGTGCTCGACGCCGGCGGCGGCGTACCCGGTCTCCATCCCGGGGGTGAAGGCGCACTCGGGTCCCCAGATCCCCCGGGGGGTGTGCTGCCAGCGGGCCTGCGCGTCGTACAGACCTTCCGACAACGAGAACGCGCGCAGGCGCGGATCGAGCAACGGCTGGAAGGGATGGGCCAGCGGACCTCCGAGCAGTTCGATCGCGTCGGCGTCGATCAGTCCGCGGATGACCGCGGAACCGCCGTGGCGCCAACGGGTTTCGAACTGTTCGAGCGCCTCGCCGGCGAGGCGGTGCTCGCGGGCGCCGAGGTCGCGGTACGACTGCTCGGCCATCCCGGCCGCTTCGTGAGCGCGCAACTGCCAGTTGCCGATCCAGTGGTGCATGCCGGTCAGGCAGTGCGGATCGTCCAGTTGGGCGGCGAGCACGGGCGTCACGCCGAGGGTGAGCAGCCGGGTGCGGCCTTCGGCGGCGAGCCGGTGCAGGACGTCGGTGACCGGCAGATACGTTGCGGCCCAGGACTGGTAGAGCCATTCCTCGCCGACGGGCCAACGCCCGTGATTGGCGAGCCACGGCAGGTGCGAGTGCAGCACGAGGGCGAACATGCCCGGTTCGCGGGTGGTCACCGCGCTGGGTCCTTCACCGCGATGGCGACCAGATCCAGGCTCGCGTCGATGTTTTCGGGATCGAGGACGAAGTCGTCCACGGCGACGCCCGCGACGTCGGCGGTCAGATCGGCGGGCCACGGCTCGCCTGCCAGGGCGCGTTCGATCTGCGCGTCGATGAACGAGCCGCCGTGCTTGGCGTCGAGGGCGCGCAGCGCGGGGCCGTGGTGCACGCCGGTCATCAGTTCGACGCGGAAACCGGCCTCTACGAGCAGTTCGGTCAGTTCGGCGGCGTTCAGTTCGCGGGTGTGGAACGGGTTGAGCGGGGTGTCGCGGCCGGGGGAGAAGGTGATCCGGTTCGGGGTGCTCACCAGCAGTTCGCTGCCGGGGACGAGGACGCGGTGGCACTCGCGCAGGAATTGCGCCTGGTCCCAGAGGTGCTCGATGACCTGGAAATTGACGACCACGTCGACCGATTCGTCGTCGAGGGGCAGGTCGGCGAGGTTGCCCTGGCGGATGTCCACGCGCGGGTAGCGGGCGCGCACGTGGGCGACGGCGCTCTCGTCGTAGTCGAGTCCGATGACGCGCCGGGCGACGTCGGCGATCATGTCGGCGCCGTAGCCCTCACCGCAGCCGGCCTCGAGGACGGTTCGTCCGGTGCATCGCGCGAGCAGCTCGCGGTAGACCACCTCATGGCGACGGAACCAGTAGTTCTCCTCGGCAATGCCGGGGACGGTTCGCTCGCCGGTGAGGGGCAGTTGCTGCGCTTCGTCTGCGCGGACGGTGGAGTCGCTCACCGCCCAGAGACTAGACGTATCACTGTTCTCCCTGTTCGGGGTGGTCCACATCACAGGCCTCTCGTTCCCTTCGGGTGGTTATGGTGAACCGGATCTCTTGCCAAGTTACTGGTGGGTAACTTAGCGTGAGGTAATCTAACGCACACCCCGTGCGAAACACGAGTGCTCGGTCCAGGCAGTGCCTCGCCCGATCCCTAAAGCAGCGATACAACAGGAGGTCGACGTAGACCCATGACGAACATCGTCGTTTTGATCAAGCAGGTCCCCGACACGTGGTCCGAGCGCAAGCTCACCGACGGCGACTACACCCTCGACCGCGAGGCCGCGGACGCCGTGCTCGACGAGATCAACGAGCGGGCCGTCGAAGAGGCCCTGCTCATCAAGGAGCGCGACGGGGGCGAGGTCACCGTGCTCACCGCCGGTCCCGACCGGGCGACCGACGCGATCCGCAAGGCGCTGTCCATGGGCGCCGACAAGGCCATCCACCTCAACGACCCGGCCCTCCACGGCTCCGACGCCATCCAGACGGCGTACGCCCTGGCTGCCGCGCTCGGTCAGATCGAGGGTGTCGAGCTCGTCATCGCCGGTAACGAGGCCACCGACGGCCGCGTCGGCGCCGTCCCGGCGATCATCGCCGAATACCTCGGTCTTCCCCACCTGACGCACCTGCGCAAGCTCACCATCGCCGACGGCAAGGCCACCGGCGAGCGCGAGACCGACGAGGGCGTTTTCGGCCTCGAGGCATCCCTCCCGGCCATCGTCTCGGTCACCGAGAAGATCAACGAGCCGCGCTTCCCGTCCTTCAAGGGCATCATGGCCGCGAAGAAGAAGGAAGTTCAGACCCTCACGCTCGCCGACATCGGTCTCGACCCCGAGATCTTCGGCGTCGCCAACGCCGGCTCCACCGTCACCGGTGTCACCCCCAAGCCCGCGCGTACCGCTGGCGAGCGCGTCACCGACGAGGGTGACGGCGGCAGCAAGATCGCTGCGTACCTCGTCGCCCAGAAGATCATCTGATCCGCGCCCACGCGAAACAGCAGACTTACCAAGGGAGAAAGAAGCAATGGCAGAAGTACTCGTGCTCGTCGAGCACGCCGAGGGCGCGCTGAAGAAGGTCAGCATCGAGCTCATCACCGCAGCGCGTGCGCTCGGTGAGCCCGCCGCCGTCGTCACCGGCCCCGCCGGCACCGCCGACAAGCTGCAGGACGCGCTCGCCGCGGCCGGCGCCGCCAAGGTCTACGCCGCCGAGTCCGACGACATCGACGGCTACCTGGTGACCCCGAAGGTCGACGTCCTGGCCTCGCTCGTCGAGTCCGTCGGCCCGGCCGCCGTGCTCACCGCCGCGAGCGTCGAGGGCAAGGAGGTGTCGGGCCGCCTCGCCGCGCGCATCGGCTCCGGCCTCCTCGTCGACGTCATCGAGGTCAAGTCCGACGGCTCCGCCGTCCACTCCATCTTCGGTGGCGCGTTCACCGTCGACGCCAAGGCCAACGGTGAGGTCCCGGTCATCTCCGTCCGCCCGGGTGCCGTCGAGGCGCAGCCGCAGGCCGGTGCCGCCGAGCGCGTCGCCGTCGAGGTTCCGGCTCAGGAAGAGTCCGCCGTCAAGATCACCTCGCGTGAGCCCGTCGTCGGCGGCGACCGCCCCGAGCTCACCGAGGCGTCGATCGTCGTCTCCGGTGGTCGCGGTGTCGGTTCGGCCGAGAAGTTCTCGGTCGTCGAGGAGCTCGCCGACTCGCTCGGTGCCGCCGTCGGTGCCTCGCGTGCCGCCGTCGACTCCGGCTACTACCCGGGCCAGTTCCAGGTCGGCCAGACCGGTAAGACGGTCTCGCCGCAGCTGTACGTCGCGCTCGGCATCTCCGGTGCCATCCAGCACCGCGCCGGCATGCAGACCTCGAAGACCATCGTCGCGGTCAACAAGGACGAAGAGGCCCCGATCTTCGAGATCGCGGACTACGGCGTCGTCGGCGACCTGTTCAACGTCGCGCCGCAGCTGACCGAGGCGATCAAGAAGCACAAGGGCTGATCCTTGTAGCT
>NZ_JADZGH010000069.1:0-5027 GCF_015865005.1 Rhodococcus sp. CX | reverse complement strand
GGTGTCGGGATCGTCGGAAAGGTGTTCACCGCGCGTGCATCCCGGAGTCATCGCGGTGCCGCCGGGCGGCCGCCCCGGCCCGATACACCTGCACCATGACCACACCGTCGGTGCTCGCCCGTCCGCGTCTCGACCCCGCGCCGGTGCTGTCCGGACCGCGCTACTCCCTGTTCGTCTCCGCAGATCCGGAACACTTCGAGGCCGCGCAACGCCTGCGCCGCCGCGTGTTCTCCGCCGAACCCGGATTCCGGCTGCCGGCCGGAGCCGGTGATCTGGACGAGGACCGGTTCGACGCGTTCTGTGATCACCTGCTCGTCCACGACCGTCACACCGGCACCATCGTCGGCTGCTACCGCATGCTGCCGCCCGATGCCGCCCGCGCCGCCGGGGGCTACTACACCGCGACCGAGTTCGACCTGACCGTGCTGGACCCGCACGGGCTCGGCGCGGTCGAGATGGGCCGCGCGTGCGTCGACCCGGCGCACCGCTCCGGGACGGTGCTCACGCTGATGTGGGCGGGCATCCTGCGATACCTGGAACTTACCGGCCACACCTGGGTCTTCGGGTGCGTGTCGGTTCCGATGCGTGCCCACCCCGGCGAGGTTCACGGCGCCAACGTCCTCGCGGTTCGCGACGTCCTTCTCACCCGCCACGCCGCGACGCCCGGGCACCGGGTGCAGCCGCTGCGTCCGGTGCCGGCGACCGACCGGGCCGCCCGCGCCGTGCTGCCCCCGCTGCTGCGCGGATATCTGCGGCTGGGGGCCCGGATCTGCGGCGAACCCGCCCACGACCCGGACTTCGGGGTCGCCGACTTCGTGGCGCTGCTGAACCTCCACGACGCGGACGCGCGCTACCTGGCGAGGCTGCGCAGCGCCGCGGAGCAGGCCGATCGCGTCGCGGCGGTCCCGGCGTGAGCGTCCGGACCCACCCCTGGATGCCCTCCAGTCCGTGCGACACGAGTTGCCTTCCGCGCGACCCGGATCGTGTGAGTCTTCTCACATGCGCGGGGCGGTGGCTGGTCGTGCTCGTCGTCCTGGCCGCGGTGCCGGTCCTCGCCGCAGGACGCCTGCTGCCCGCCGCCGCTCGCGTCGCGTTGGTGCGGGGCTGTGCGCGGGCGTTGCTGCGCTGCGCGGGCGTGCGGCCGACGATCACCGACCTGCGCGACGACGCCGAGACCGGACGCGGGTCGGGCGTCCTCGTCGTCGCTCCGCACGTGTCCTGGATCGACGTTCTGGTGCTCACCGCGATCGCACCGTCCGGATTCGTCGCCCGCGCCGACCTGCTCGGCTGGGGCACGCTCGGGACGCTCGCGCGGCGTATGCGGGTCATCCCCATCGAGCGCGAGAACCTGCGCGAGCTGCCGGAGGTCGTCGCCGGGATCCGCACCCGCCTGCAGGCCGGTGACCGTGTCACGGTGTTCCCGGAGGGCACCACGTGGTGTGGGCGGGCGCACGGCCGCTTCCGGGCTGCGCTGTTCCAGGCCGCCGTCGACGCCGGATGTCCCGTCCAGCCGGTGCGATTGCGCTATCTCGGCCGCGCCGGCGCGGTCGCGACCGCTCCCGCGTTCGTCGGCGACGACACGATCGGTGAGGCGATCCGCCGGATGCTGCGGCACCGGGGCACCGTGGCCGACGTCGTGCTCGCACCCCTCCAGCCGCCCGGCACCGACCGTCGCGCGCTGGCGGCGCGCTGCGAACGTGCGGTACGAGGCGAGCCGGGTGAGATGCCGGTCACGGTTGCGGCTGCGGCCGCGGGCCAGCGAGCGGTCGGGGACCGACCCGGCACCCGCTATCCTGGACCGGTCATGACCTCGCCCACCGCCGGCACATCCGGCTCCCCGAAGACCGTCTACCTCGACCACGCCGCGACCACCCCGATGCTGCCTGCGGCGATCGAGGCGATGACGCAGGTCTTCGCGACGGTCGGCAACGCCTCGTCGCTGCACGGCTCCGGCCGCGCCGCGCGCCGCCGAATCGAGGAGGCCCGCGAGTCCATCGCCGCCGATCTCGGGGCCCGTCCGTCCGAGGTGCTGTTCGTCTCCGGCGGCACCGAGGGCGACAACCTCGCGGTCAAGGGCATCTTCTGGGGCCGCCGGGCGCAGGACCCGCGCCGGAACCGGGTGATCGCGAGCGCGGTCGAACACCATGCCGTGCTCGACGCGGTCGAGTGGCTCGTCGAACACGAGAACGCCGAGGTGACGTGGCTGCCCGTCGACGCGGACGGGCGCGTCGATCCCCAGACGCTGCGGGCCGCACTGTCCGAGCACGCCGACGACACCGCGCTGGTGACGGTCATGTGGGCCAACAACGAGGTCGGCACCGTGATGCCGATCCCCGAACTCGCCGCGGTCGCCGCCGAGTTCGACGTGCCGATGCACAGCGACGCGGTGCAGGCCGTGGCCCACCTGCCCGTCGATTTCGCGGCGAGCGGCCTGTCCGCCATGACGGTCGCGGCGCACAAGTTCGGGGGCCCGCAGGGCACCGGTGCGCTGCTGCTGGGCCGCCAGGTGCCGTGCGTGCCGCTGGCCCACGGCGGCGGGCACGAACGCGACATCCGCTCGGGCACGCAGGACACCGCCTCGATCGTCGGCATGGCCGCGGCGCTGCACGCGGCGGTCACCGACCTCGACGCGACCACTGCCCGACTCGCTGCGCTGCGTGATGCGCTCGTCGCCGGCATCGAGGACGTGATCCCCGAAGCGATCCTCAACGGACCGCGCGGCGCGAACCGTCTGCCCGGCAATGTGCACTTCACTTTCCCCGGCTGCGAAGGGGATTCGCTGTTGATGCTGCTCGACGCGGCGGGAATCGAGTGCTCGACCGGTTCGGCGTGCACGGCCGGTGTCGCCCGGGCCAGCCACGTGCTGATCGCGATGGGAGCCGATCCGCGCATCGCACGCGGTTCGTTGCGATTCTCGTTGGGGCACACCTCGACTCGTGCCGACGTGGACGCGGTGATCGCGGCTCTGCCGCAGGTGGTGGAACGGGCGCGCGCCGCCGGATTGGCGAGCGCTGCCGGTCGTGGAGGTGACGGACGATGAGGATTCTCGCGGCGATGAGCGGCGGTGTGGACTCGGCGGTGGCCGCGGCCCGCGCCGTCGATGCCGGACACGAGGTCGTCGGTGTGCATCTGGCGCTGTCGACGGCGCCCGGCACGCTGCGCACGGGTTCGCGCGGCTGCTGCTCGAAGGAGGACGCCGGTGACGCCCGGCGTGCCGCCGACGTGCTCGGAATCCCTTTCTACGTCTGGGATTTCGCCGATCGCTTCAAGGAAGACGTGATCGACGACTTCGTCGCGTCGTATGCGGCGGGGCAGACCCCGAACCCGTGCCTGCGGTGCAACGAGAAGATCAAGTTCTCGGCGCTCGCGGACCGGGCGGTCGCGCTCGGCTTCGACGCCGTCGCCACCGGCCACTACGCCCAGCTGAACGACGGGGTGCTGCGCCGTGCCGTCGACGCCGACAAGGACCAGTCGTACGTGCTCGCGGTGCTCACCGCCGAGCAGCTCTCGCGGGCGATGTTCCCGGTCGGGGACACCCCCAAGGAGCTGATCCGTGCCGAGGCCGCCGAGCGTGGGCTGGCCGTCGCGAACAAGCCGGACAGCCACGACATCTGCTTCATCCCGTCGGGTGACACCCGTGCGTTCCTCGGTGCCCGCATCGGCGTGCGGCCCGGCAAGGTCGTCGACGCGGACTCCGGAGCGGTGCTCGCCGAACACGAAGGCGTGCACGGATTCACGATCGGCCAGCGCAAGGGGCTCGGCATCGCCGGACCCGGACCGGACGGCCGTCCCCGCTACGTGACCGAGATCGACCCGGACAGCGGCACCGTGAAGGTGGGATCGGCCGAACAGTTGCAGGTGCGCTCGATCACCGCCGAACGTGCGGTGTGGACCTCGGGTGTCGCCCCGGAGGGACCGATCGAGTGCGTCGTGCAGGTCCGCGCCCACGGAGGGATCGCCCCCGCGGTCGCCGAGGCGGTCGGCACCGGCATCGAGATCTCGCTGCGCGAGCCGCTCACGGGTGTCGCCGCAGGTCAGGCCGCCGTGCTCTACCGGCCGGATCCGGCCGGGGACATCGTCGTGGGCAGCGGCACCATCGCCGCCGCGACCGGCGGCCGGTGACCGCGGCCCCGGAAGGTCCCGGACGCTGGGCGGGCATCGGGACCGGAATCGGATCGTGGCCCGGCGTCGACGCGCGTGAATCCGCCGCGGTGATCCTCGGCGAACTCGCCGCGCTCCCGCACCTGGTCGAACTGCCCGCCCGCGGACTCGGGGCGGACATGATCGGCCGGGCGAGCGCGCTGCTGGTGGATCTGCACCTCGACGGCACCACCACCGGCTACCGGCTCACCGGTCGTCGCGGCACGATCGCCGCCCGCGCCGAGGATCTGCTGAACCAGGATCTCGACGCGTTCGAAGAGGCCTGGGAGAACGCGGGTCTCGGCCCCGGCCCCACCGTGAAGGTGCAGTCCGCCGGTCCGCTGACACTCGCCGCGCACACCGAACTGGTCACCGGCCGCCGCGTCCTCACCGATCCCGGTGCGGTACGCGACCTTTCCGAATCGCTGGGGGAGGGCCTGTCCCGGCACGCCGCCGAAGTCACCCGGCGGACCGGAGCCACGGTCGTCGTCCAGCTCGACGAACCGGCCCTGCCGGACGTACTCGCCGGAACCCTCACGGGCAGAACGATTCTCGAGTCCGTTGCCGCGATGCCCGAACCGGAGACCCAGCACGTGCTGGACACGACGATCGAGGCGACGCGGCGGTCGGTCGCCGTGCACTGCTGCGGCGGGACCGTACCGACCGGGCTGCTGCGGGCGAGCGCCGCGGACGCGGTCGCGCTGGATGTCGCCCGGGTGTCGGCCGCCGACCTCGACGGCATCGGCGAGCTCCTCGACTCCGGCACCACCCTGCTGCTCGGCCTGATCCCCACGACCGCGCCGGCCACGCCGCCGACGTGGCGGCAGGTCGCGGCACCGGCGGTGACCTTGATCGACCGGCTCGGCTTCCCCCGAGCGGCCCTGCGC
>NZ_JADZGH010000068.1:58567-62491 GCF_015865005.1 Rhodococcus sp. CX | reverse complement strand
ATGGTGTGGTGGGTAGCCGTGAGGAACGTGGATCTTCACCGCCTGCCACGCCAGTGGCAGGAAGTATCAGATTTACGTAGACGCTCACGCGATGCCCCGCACCGGCACCGGACGGACGACGTCGAGCAGGCGCATCAGCTGCGCTTCGACCTCCGGGCGGTCACGCACGGGGTCGTCGCTGTGTGCGAGGTAGAGCATCGCTTCCTCGATCGCGGCGAGCAACAGGTGTGCCATCACGGGCGAGGGTTCCGACAGATCCCCGTTCTCGCGAGCGATCGCCCTCAGCGAATGCTCGATCCGGCGGATCGACGTGTGGCGGTGGGTTTCGCGGACCTCCGTCCACCCGAGCACCGCCGGTGCCTCGATGAGCAGCAACCTGCGGGTCGCGGGAGCGTACACCGTATCCAACGTCGCCAGGATCGCGCGGCTGAAACTCTCCCACTCGGACGTCTCGGGATCCTGCTTCCCCAGGGTCTCCTCGGCCTCGAGCTGGATGCGCTCGATAACACCCCGGAACAGCTCGCGCTTGTTCGCGAAGTGGTGGTACAGCGCACCGCGGGTCACCCCTGCTTGCACCACGATCTCCTCGGTGGCGGCAGCGGCGTAGCCGTCCCTGAGGAAGATCTCCTGAGCGGCGTCGAGCAGCGCAGCGCGCGTGCGCACCGCGTCTCGAACACGCCCGGAGTTCTCGTGTTTGTCGGACAATTTCTCTCCCCTGTCTTATCTGTTACCCGATCTAACGTCCCCCCCGGGCGTTTCGGCGCGTCGCGCTCAGAGAATCGGAGCCGGCGTGTACTTCGCTGCCTCCGGATACCTCGCGACGAGGTCGTTCACACTCTCGACCACGGACGCGACCTGCGCTTCGGCCGCCCCCACGAACGCAGAGCGGTCGGCGAGCGCGGCCTCGAGCGCCGTGCGGTCGAGCGGCAGCCGCTCGTCGGCGGCGAGGCGATCCAGCAGATCCGGTTCGCGCCCCTCCTCGCGCATCGCGAGCGCCACCGCCACCGCGTGTTCCTTGATCACCTCGTGGGCGGTTTCCCGCCCGACCCCGGCACGCACCGCCGCCATCAGCACCTTCGTGGTGGCGAGGAACGGCAGGTACCGGTTGAGTTCCTTCTCGATCACCGCCGGGTACGCACCGAACTCGGCGAGCACCGTCAGGAACGTCTCCGTCTGGCCGTCGACGGCGAAGAACGCGTCGGGCAGCGCAACGCGGCGCACCACCGAGCAGAATACGTCGCCCTCGTTCCATTGGGCGCCGGCCAGCTCGGCGGCCATCGACGCGTAGCCGCGCAGTACCACCTGCAGACCGTTGACGCGCTCGCACGAACGCGTGTTCATCTTGTGCGGCATGGCCGAGGACCCGACCTGGCCGGGCTGGAAGCCCTCGGTGACCAGCTCGTGCCCGGCCATCAGCCGGATCGTGTGGGCCAGCGACGACGGACCGGCGCCGACCTGAACGAGCGCGGAGAGCACGTCGTGGTCCAGCGACCGCGGGTACACCTGGCCGACGCTGGTGAAGACGTGCGAGAAACCGAGGTGCTCGGCGACCTTCCGTTCGAGCTGCTCGAGCTTGCCCGCGTCCCCGTCGAGCAGGTCGAGCATGTCCTGGGCGGTGCCCATCGGGCCCTTGATGCCGCGCAGCGGGTAGCGGTCGATGAGCTCCTGCAGCCGCGTCAGCGCGATGAGCAACTCGTCGGCGGCCGACGCGAACCGCTTGCCGAGGGTCGTGGCCTGCGCCGCGACGTTGTGGGAGCGGCCGGCCATGACCACGGTGGAGTACTCGGCGGCCCGCTCGGCGAGCCGCGCCGCGATCGCGACACCGTGCGCGTGCACGTGCTCGAGCGACCGCAGCACCTGCAGCTGCTCGACGTTCTCGGTGAGATCGCGGCTGGTCATGCCCTTGTGCACGTGCTCGTGCCCGGCGAGCGCGTTGAACTCCTCGATGCGAGCCTTCACGTCGTGCCGGGTGACGCGCTCGCGAGCGGCGATCGAGTCGAGGTCCACGTTCTCGAGGACCCGCTCGTAGTCGGCCAGAGCCTCGGCCGGAACGTCGATACCCAGCTCGGCCTGTGCCCGCAGCACCGCCAGCCACAGCTGCCGTTCGAGCACGATCTTGTGCTGCGGTGACCACAGTTCCCGAAGCTCGGGGCTGGCATAACGGGTGGCAAGGACGTTCGGGATCAGGCTCACAACCGCACAGTTTACGGGTCGGGACTCACCGGATCGGTGTCGGCAGGCGGCGCGACGCTCCCGACGACGTCGAGCAGGAGCCCGCGGGCCAATCCGCGCGGATCGGGGTCGAGCTCGCCGAGAGCTCCCAGGACGGCTCCGTCGACAGCCGCCACGAGCCTGCGGATCTGCGTCGGATCGACGGTGCGGCCGCAGCGTTCCAGCAGGTCGGTGAGCAATTCGTCGACGATCCGCCGAGCGTGCAGCTGGACGTCGCGCAGCTCGGTGTGACGCGCGGTCGCAACGCACCGCTCGTACCGGGAGATCAGCTGCTCACGCTCGAGCTCGCCGACACCGCGGGGCCCCACCAGCAGGTCGATGATCAGTTCGGCGGTCGACTCGAGACTGCGGCGGCACGGGGTCACCTCCTCGACACGGGCCCGCATCTCCTCCAACTCCCGGCACGAGTTGTGCTGGAACGCGCACACCACCAGCTCGTCGAGGGATTCGAAGTAGTAGGTCGTGGAGGCGAGCGGCAGGCCCGCCCGGTTCGCGACAGCGCGGTGACGGACGGCGTCGATACCGCCCTCGAGGATGAGCTCGGCTGCCGATTCGACGAGCGCCTGGCGGCGCCGCTCGCCTTTCGGTGTGGCAGCTGTCGTCACACTGTCATCGTGACAGTCTCGGCCGCTCCACCAGGGGAGAACGGCCGGAAGCACGACATCGCCCTAGGTGTGCTGCCCGGGCACGGGGTGCCGTCAGGAGGGCTGCAGCCAGGCGTGCAAGCGGTCCAGCGCCTGCTCGATGTCGGCGGTCGCACCGGCAAACGACAGGCGCACCGTCTCGTCGCCGCGGACGGTGTCGAAGTCGATGCCCGGAGCGAGCGCGACCCCGGTGTCGTGCAGCAGCCGCGAGCACCACGCAGTGGACGTCTCACCGGGTCGCAGCAGGTGCGCGATGTCCGCGTACACGTAGAACGCGCCGTCGGCGGGCGCGAGCTTCGTGATCCCCATCGCGGGCAGTCCCGCCAGCAGCAGATCCCGGTTCCGGGCGTAGCGCTCGACGTGCCCGTCCAGCTCGGCGCGGGCCTCGGCACCGAATGCCTCGGTCGCCGCGTACTGGGAGATCGCCGGAGGGCACACCGTCATGTTCGAGGCGAGCCGTTGCAGCGCGCGCTGCAGCGACTGCGGCACCAGAATCCAGCCGAGCCGCCAGCCGGTCATCGAGAAGTACTTCGACACCGATCCGACGACCACCGATTCGCGGGACGTCGCCCAGGCGGTCGACGTGGCCGGTGTGCCCGGGGTGGCGAACTCGATGCCGTGATAGATCTCGTCGGAGATCAGCAGGGCACCGTGGTCGTCGCACCAGCGGGCGAGCGCGGCCAGTTCCTCCGGCTCGATCATGCTGCCGGTCGGGTTGGCGGGGCTCGCGACGATCAGACCCGCCGGTGGGGTGTCGAGCGCCTCGAGCATCGCGACGGTCGGCTGGTAGCGGGTGTCCGGACCGCAGTCCAGCTCGACCACGTTGCAGCCGAGCGCCGCGAGCGTGTTGCGGTACGCCGGATATCCGGGCCGCGCGACGACGACGGTGTCACCGGGGTCGAACGCGGCGAGGAACAACAGCGTGAACGCACCCGACGATCCGGTGGTGACCACGACGTCGTCGGCGTCGACGTCGATGCCGTAGCGGTCGCGGTGGTAGGCGGCGATCGCCTCGCGCAGCGGCAGGATCCCGAAGGTCTCGGTGTAG
>NZ_JADZGH010000068.1:50812-58557 GCF_015865005.1 Rhodococcus sp. CX | reverse complement strand
TCGTCGTCGATCGCACGGTGGGTCGCGCGCAGCACCGGCGCGGGCGCCGGCGTCGACGGCTGCCCGGCCGCCAGCGACAGCACGTCGCCGTGGGTGCGCTGACGTTCGGCCGCGGCCTTCCACACATCCATGACGTGGAAGGTTTCGATGTTCGATCGTCGGGATTCGTTACGCACGGATCCGACGGTAGTCCCTCACCTTCCGGTGGCGGACGATCGGTTACCGCCCGCCCCCGGACAGCAGGTCAGACGGTGATGCGGCCCTCGACGGCGGCGAGCCCGATGTCGGTGCGGAAATGCCCACCGGGCAGCTTGATTCCGGCGAGTGTCGCGTACGCCTGGTCGCGGGCCGCGCTGAGATCGGCACCCACACCGACCACGCTGAGCACCCGGCCACCGGCCGAGACGATCGCGCCGGACTCGTTGCGCTTGGTGCCGGCGTGCAGCACGCCCTCGGCGTCGGCGCCGGCGCCGGTGATGACGTCGCCGGTGCGGGGGCTGGCCGGGTAGTACTCGGCGGCCAGCACGACCGTCACGGCAGCACCGTCGCGCCAGCGCAGCGGCGGCAGCTCCGCGAGGGTGCCGTTGGCGGTGGCGGCGAGCGCCTCACCGAGCGGGGACTCGAGCAGCGCGAGAACGGCCTGCGTCTCGGGGTCGCCGAAGCGGCAGTTGAATTCGACGACCGCGGGGCCGTCCTTGCCGATCGCCAGACCGGCGTACAGCAGCCCGGAGAAGCCGCAGCCACGGTTCACGAGTTCCGCGGCGACCGGCCGGACGACCTCCTCGACGATGACGTCGACGGTCTCGGCGGGCAGCCACGGCAGCGGCGTGTACGCGCCCATGCCGCCGGTGTTGGGTCCGGTGTCCCCGTCACCGACGCGCTTGTGGTCCTGGGCCGGCAGCAGCGGAACGACGGTTTCGCCGTCGACCAGGCAGAACAGCGAGACCTCGGGGCCGTCGAGGAACGATTCGAGCAGGACCGGGTGCCCGTTCTCGAGGATCTCGGCGGCGTGATCGCGCGCGACGGCGCGATCGGCGGTGACGACCACGCCCTTGCCGGCGGCGAGTCCGTCGTCCTTGACGACCCAGGTCGGACCGAAGCGATCCAGCGCCTCGTCGAGCACGCCGGGCGAATCGACGACCTCGCTGTGCGCGGTCCGCACCCCCGCGGTGTTCATGACGTCCTTGGCGAACGCCTTCGATCCCTCGATGCGGGCGGCGGCGGCGGACGGGCCGAAGCATGCGATGCCCGCGGCACGCACCGCGTCGGCGACACCGAGCACCAGCGGGACCTCGGGGCCGATCACGACGAGGTCGACGTTCTGTTCCTTCGCGAGCGCGACGACCTGCTCGGCGGAGGCGGCGTCGACCGGGAACTGTTCGGCGATCTGAGCGATTCCGGCGTTGCCGGGTGCGGCGAGGACCGCGGTCACCCCCGGGTCGCGGGACAGAGCCAGGACGAGAGCATGTTCACGGGCACCGGAGCCGATAACGAGTACGCGCACGCAGGACAGACTACGGGACTGCCCGGTGCCACGGTTTCAGCCGGGCGGACCGTCGGATCCGCTCGCCGAAAGTCATCCGCCGACGGTTTATCCGTTGGCGGGTGTCCGTCTGCTCAGCGGATACCTCGGCGCCTATCCTCCCCGACATGGCTTCCGTATTCAGCATGATCATCGCCGGCGACCTGCCGGGTCGCTTCGTGTGGCAGGACGACGACGTCGTCGCGTTCCTCACCATCAACCCGATCAACCCGGGCCACGTGCTCGTGGTCCCCCGCGAGGAGGTGGACCACTGGCAGAACGTCGACGACGAACTCTGGGCCGAGGTCAACGGCGTCGCCCGCATCATCGGCCGTGCCGTGTGCGCAGCGTACGACTCCCCGCGCGCGGGCCTGCTCATCGCCGGACTCGAGGTTCCGCACCTGCACCTGCACGTGTTCCCCGCCTACGACCTGGGCGACTTCGACATCTCGAAGGCCGAGCGCGACCCGTCGCCGGAGGCCCTCGACGAGGCCCGCGACAAGATCCGCGCGGCGCTGCGGGAACTGGGCTACGGCGCCAACGTCCCGGACTGAGCGTCCCGGACCTCGGGTGCGAGGTCGCTCGCCGGGACCTGCGGCGTACCGTGCGGGTCGGCCAGGAACTGCGCCAGGTGCACCCACGCCGTGGTGCGCGCGGTGGGCCCGGTGAGCAGACCGAGGTGACTGCCGGGCGCGGTCGCGAACCGGACCGCCGCGTTCGGCAGGACACCGGTGATCGCTTCGACGGCCGGGACCGGCGCCAGGACGTCCTCGGTTCCGGCCAGCGCGAGCACCGGAACGGTGACCGCGGCGAGGTCGATCGTGCGCTCCCCGAACCGCGCCTTCCCGGAGGCGAGGTCGTTGGCGACGGTCAGGCGCATGCCCATCTCGTGGAACAACCGTCCCGGATAACCGAACATGCCGGCCTGGAACCGGTCGATCGATTCCATGCGGGCCAGTCGGTCGGCGTCGGCGATGTTCAGGGCGATGAACCACGGCCGCAACAGTTCCCGCTCGAGAGCGGTCGCGCGGTAGCCGATCTGCACGAGTGGTGCCGGGACACCGCCGAGGACGCGTGACACCCCGGCCAGGACGGGATCACCGACGTATCGTCCCGCGAGCCGCGCGACCGCGAGCAGCGGGATCCGCGCGTAGTCGATCGGCGTGCCGAACGCGGCGATCGACCGGATCGGGAGCTCCGGGTGCGCGGCGGCGGTGAGCAGGCAGAGCGTCCCGCCGAGGCTCCATGCGACGAGGTCGACCTCGCGGTTGCCGCTCAGCTCGGAGACCCGGTGGATCGCTTCGGGCACGATGTCGTCGATCCACACCTCGAATCCGAGGTCGCGGTCGTCGACGTTCATCGGCCCGTAGTCGAGGACGTAGACGCTGCGGCCGAGCTCGACGAGGTACTGCACCACGCTCTGGTCGGGCATCAGGTCGTAGCAGCTCGACGGCGCAGCGAGCGGGGTGACGAGCAGGACCGGGGCCCCGGCATCCTCCGGGCCGAATCGGCGCAGGGTGCGGTGCGGGCCGTCGCCGACGACCACCGACGGGGTGCGGTGCGGCGGCGCGATCCCGTCGCCCGCGAACAACGACCAGGTGTTGCGGGCCGCGCCGAACGCAGCGCCGGCCGCACTGCGTGCCATGTCGGTGATGCCCATGCTCGGTTTGCCTCCAGCGTCGTGCGGCCTGTTCCGCAGACACCGTAGCGGGCAACTTACCGAGAAGTCAGTCCACCTGCCGCCGCGGCAGCAGCACGCGGAACGTCGCGCCCCTGCCGACCTCGCTGTCGACGTCGACGGTGCCGCCGTGCGCGGCGACCAGTGCCGCGACGATGGACAGACCCAGGCCGCTGCCGCCGGACGCGCGGGTCCGCGAGGTGTCGGTCCGGTAGAAGCGTTCGAACACCCGCTCCCGGTCCTCTTCGGCAAGTCCCGGTCCGGTGTCCGCGACCTCGAGCACGGCGTCCTCACCGACGGTGCCGACCCGCACGGTCACCGACGCATCGGCCGGGGTGTGCGTGAGCGCATTGGCGACGAGATTGTCGACGACCTGCCGCAGTCGCACCACGTCGCCGAGCACTTCGGGGGTGCCCGGTCCGTCGATGACCTCGAGCCCGATCGTGCGGTCCGGCGCGACGGCGCGGGCACCGTGCACGGCGTCGGCGGCGAGGGCCAGCAGGTCCACGGGCTTCTGCTCGAGGGGCCGCTGCGCGTCGAGACGGGCCAGCATGAGCAGGTCCTCGACGAGGACTCCCATGCGGCGCGATTCGTTCTCGATCCGGGTCATCAGCAGATCCGTGTCGCGGCTGGCCCCCTGCCGGTACAGCTCGGAGAACCCGCGGATCGTGGTCAGCGGGGTGCGCAGCTCGTGCCCCGCGTCGGCGACGAACCGGCGCATCTTCTCCTCCGAGCGGCGCGCCGACTCCTCGGACGCGGCGGTCGCCGCGAACGCCGACTGGATCTGCGCGAGCATCGAGTTCAGAGCCACGGACAATTGCCCCACCTCGGTGCGCGGATCACGCTCCGGCACACGTTCGTGCAGGTCACCGCCCGCAATCGCGACCGCGGTGCGTTCCACCTCCCGGAGCGGGCGCAGGCTGCGCCGGACCACGAAGTAGCCGGCGACGCCCAGCACGACCAGCACCGCGGTGCCGATTCCGAGCTGCAGGACGACGAGTCGCCCGACCGTCTCCCCGATCTCCTCCAGGCTCATCGCGACGGTGGTGGTGCCGCCGTCGGGGTTGGAGGTGGTCAGCACCCGCCACCGGGGGCCGGAGCCGCCGACGGACCCGACGGTCACCGGTTCCGGCGTGGGCGCGCCCGGCAGTGCCGGGGCCGCCGACCGATCGTTGATCGTGACCCGCGCCGTGCCGTCCGGGTTCAGGACCTGCACGTAGAACAGGCTCGGCGGCCGGTCCGGACCCACCGCCGGAGGCGGCGGATCCGGACGGGTGCCGAGCGGCCTGGCCCAGCCGTGCGCGGCGTCGTGCAGGTCGCGGTCGATCCGGCTCAGCAGCGACCCCTGCAGGGACGAGGTCACCGCGATCCCGGACGCGAGCAGCCCGAGCCCCGACAGCACGAGCAGCGCGGCGACGAGGGTGAATCGCAGCGGCAGGGCGGGCAGGCGACGCATCTACTTCGGCTCGCGCATCACGTATCCGACGCCACGCAGCGTGTGGATGAGCGGCCGGTCGCCGGTGTCGATCTTGCGCCGCAGGTAGGACACGTACGACTCGACGACCCCCACCTCGCCACCGAAGTCGTAGTTCCACACGTGGTCGAGGATGCGCGGTTTGCTGAGCACCGTGCCCGCGTTGATCATGAAGTACCGCAGCAGGGTGAACTCGGTGGGCGAGAGCGACACCGGCTGTCCGGCCTTCCACACCTCGTGGGTCTCGTCGTCGAGTTCGATGTCGGCGAAGGTGATGCGCGACGACCGGTCCTCCTCGGACACCTTCCCGGCGCGGCGCAGGATCGTGCGCACGCGCGCGATGACCTCCTCGAGGCTGAACGGCTTGGTGACGTAGTCGTCCGCACCGAGCGTCAGGCCCGACACCTTGTCCTCGACGGAGTCCTTCGCGGTGAGGAACAGCACGGGGGCGTCGATGCCGTCGGCGCGCAGACGACGCAACATCCCGAACCCGTCCATGCCGGGCATCATCACGTCGAGGATCACCGCGTCCGGACGGAAGGAGCGGGCCCGGTCGAGGCCCTCCGTGCCGTTCGACGCGGTCGCGACCTCGAACCCCTGGAACTTCAGGCTCACTGCGAGCAGTTCGACGATGTTCGGCTCGTCGTCGACGATCAGGATTCGCGCTTCGGGAACGGTCACGTAACCCATTGTCTCGGGTGCGGCTGTCCGGTCGCTGACTGCTTCCTGTGAGAACGCTGGGAGTGCAGACTCGGGCATTGCGGACTCGGGCGGGCGGTGACGGGCGCGCCTCACACAGCTGTCGGACCCCGGTGTTAACAATGAGGGCATGTCGTGCTCCGCCTGCCTCGCCGACCTGGACCACTGCCACGGAACCCTCGTGGTGCATGCGATTGTCGAGATCGAATGCACCGACCCCGACTGCACCGACCTCGCGTCGGTCCGCCACAGCCTGATCATCGACTGCTCGGAACTGTCGGGTGGCTGCGGCTGCACCGAGCTGCGAGTGTCCGCGACGGCGCTGCGGGCGTCCTGACCTCGGGCCGCCGCGAAAAAGTTCGCTAGACTACAGACCGTCGATCGACACCCGGACGAGCGCACCGTACCCGGCCAGCGACAAGACGGTGCAGCGGAGCTCGTCATGGCATGGATCGTTCTCGTCTTCTCCGGTGTCCTCGAAGCGGTGTGGGCCACCGCGCTCAGCCGCTCGGCCGGATTCACCCGCCTCGGACCGTCCGTCCTCTTCGTCGTCGCCCTGCTGGTCAGCATGGCCGGCCTCGCGTACGCGATGCGCACGTTGCCGGTCGGCACGTCGTACGCGGTCTGGGTCGGGATCGGGGCGGCGCTGACCGTCGGATTCGCGATGGTCACCGGCGGTGAGGCCGTATCGGTGGCCAAGATCCTCCTCATCCTCGGAATCGTCGGGTGCGTCATCGGATTGAAGGCGCTCCACTAGACCGTTTTCTCGTGTGTCCGGTGGTTACAGTGAACGCATGAATCTGGCGTCCGCGCTCGCATTCCCGCTCCGGGTCGGTCTGACCGCGGCGGACACCGCCCTCGGGATCGCGGAGTCCGTCATCGGCACGGTCCGCGTGGCCGTCTCCCCGGCCACCTACGAGACGCTCGGCGCGGTCGGCCTCACCGATACCCGCGGAACCCTGGGACTGCTGCAGCAGGTGTCGGAGCTCGCGTCGGACAACCGCCCGCTCGGGCACGCGTTGCGACCGGGTGGTCCGCTCGACCGGCTGCTCGCGCCCGGCGGCGCCGTCGAACGGCTGCTCGCTCCCGGCGGCATTGTCGACACCGCGATCAAGCCCGGCGGTGTCGTGGAACGCGCGCTCACGGAGGGCGGTGTCCTCGACGTCCTGCTGTCCGAACGCGGCGCGCTCGAACGACTGCTCGCCGAGGGTGGCCCGCTCGACCAGATCGTGTCGCTGTCCGAGACCCTCGCGCAGCTGACCCCAGGCATCCAGCAGATGCACCTGAGCATCGACCTGCTGCAGGAAACGGTGGAACTGCTGCGCGGTGCGGTGGGACCTCTCGGCGACCTCGCGGGCAAGCTGCCGGGCCGCTGGCTGCGCAGCGGTGGCGCTTCCGGAAAGGGTGAACTCCCGCCCGGCTGACGCGCGTCGTCAGCCGCAGAACGAACAGACATCCGCACACGTCCAGGCCGTGTGCGGATGTCGTTTTGATGCCCGGATCGGCACTCCGACCGATCGTGGAGCCCCCTGTCGGGATTGAACCGACGACCTTTCGCTTACAAGGCGAGTGCTCTACCACTGAGCTAAGGAGGCAGTGAAGCGCGATCATCATATAGGCATCACAGCCCCCTCGCGCCACCGGCCGGTTTGGTTACGGTGGGGTGCATGGTTTCCCCGGCGACGATCCTGGTTCCCATCTCCGGGGGCACGCGATGGTGAACGTGCTGAGCGCAATGCTCGGAAAACTCGTCCTGGATCGACGGGCAACCGTCGACGCGGTCACCGAGGCTCCGGCGCCGCTGCAGCCGATCGATCTGACCGACGACGCGACGGTCGCCGAAGCCCTCGACGTCGCGGTGCGGGTCGGCGAAGTCCTCCTCGCCTCCGGCACCGGCGCGATCGACACCTCGGATCAGGTGCAGTTCGTCGCGGCGACCTACGGGCTGGCACGCTGCGACGTGGACGTGACCTACAACTCGATCGTGCTGTCGGCACACCGGGGCCCGACGATGCCGCCGGCGAGCACGATGCGGATCGTGCACTACCGGTCGATGGACTTCACCCGGCTCGCGGCGGTGGACCGGCTGACCCGCCGCATCAGACGGGACGCGATCTCCCCCGCCCAGGCCCGCGAGGAACTGCTCGCGATCACGTCGGCTCCGCACCCCTACAACCGCTGGGTCGCGACCTTCGCCTGGTCGGCGATGGCGGCGTCGATCGGGATACTGCTCGGCGGTGGCCTGCTCGTCGCGGCCGTCGCGTTCGTGTCGACGCTGGTGATCGACCGGGTCAACCGGTTCCTCAACGGACTGGGCCTGCCGTTCTTCTTCCAGCACCTGGTCGGCGGCATCATCGCGACCGCCCCGGCGA
>NZ_JADZGH010000068.1:45784-50802 GCF_015865005.1 Rhodococcus sp. CX | reverse complement strand
CGCTGGTCGGTTCGGTGCAGGACGCGATCACGGGCGCGCCCATCACGGCATCGGCCCGCTTCTTCGAGGTGGTCATGATGACCGGCGGAATCATCGCGGGTGTGGCGACGACACTGCGGGTCGCCGTCCTGCTGGGTGCGGAGCTGCCGGTCATCTCCTACGTCGCGCAGACGGGTCTGACCCAGTTGCCGACGCAGTTCGCGGCCGGTGCCGCCGCGTCGCTGTTCTTCGCCCTGGCCTGTTACGCCGAGCGCCGCGCACTGACGGCAGCGGCTCTGGGCGGCGCGGCCGGTGCCCTGGTGTACCAGCTGACCCTGGGGCTGAGCGTCGGCCCGATCATCGCGTCGGCGACCGCGGCGACGGTGGTCGGCTTCGCCGGTGGCCTGATGGCCCGCCGTGCCTACACTCCGCCGCTCGTCGTCGCGGTCGCCGGGATCACACCGCTGCTGCCCGGCCTGGCGCTGTACCGCGGTCTGTACGCGATCCTGCAGTCGGAACTGCTGGTCGGGTTGACCGCCCTGTTCGCCGCGTTCGGGATCGGCTGCGGTCTCGCGGCGGGCGTCACACTCGGCGAGTGGATGGCCCGGACCGCGCGCTACCCGCGCAGTATGCGCCGATCGGGTGCACTGCGCCGGCCGTCGCTGCGCCGGACCAGGTCGCGGCGGACGCGGAGCTACGCGAGCCCGGAAACGACGAAAGTCACGCCGCGCTTCGGTCGCTTGCGGCGTGACTTCCGGAATGGCTGACGGTCAGGAGTTGGCCTGACGAGCCTTTTCGTCGGCCTCCATGGCGTCGCGCAGGCTCTTCGGACGCATGTCGGTCCAGTTCTGCTCGACGTACTCGACGCATGCAGCGCGCGATTCCTCGCCGAACACGACCCGCCACCCCTGGGGGACCTCAGCGAAGGTCGGCCACAGCGAGTACTGCTCCTCGTCGTTCACGAGGACGTAAAAGCGGCCGTCTTCGTCATCAAATGGATTCGTGCTCATCTCGCCTCACTTGTTGCGTAGGTGTGCTGGTCGGGAATCCTACCAAGGAGCGACAGCTCCCCATGGCCGCCTGCCAGGTTCGCCCTGCGCCGTTCCAGCACTGCACCGAGGATCTCACCTGCCCGGATCGCCGTGTTCGACAGCAGCGACGCGGTGATGCCGTGGGTCTTCTCGGTGCCGCCCTGCAGATAGATTCCGCCGTCGATGTCGTCGGGCGTGGGCAGCCGGTAGTCGCGGTCGACCTCGCGCAGCGGCGTCTCGGCGGGCGCGAGATCGCCGAGCAGCGGGGCCAGCGGCGCCGGGGTGAATCCGGTGGCGAGGACGACGGCGTCGCACATGAGCGTGTGGGTCAGGCCGTCGAGTCCGCTGCGCACCTGCACCTCGATCCCGGTCGCCGTCTCCTCGACACCGGTGATCTCCGAGGCTCGGCGCATGAACAGCCGCCGCTTGCCCGAGACGCGCTCGCGGTATTCGGTCGCGTAGATCTCGGCGATCAGGTCGGGATCGACGACCGAGTAGTTGGTGCTGCGGTGCAACTCGAGCAGGCGAGCGCGTTCCTCGTGGGGAGCGCTGTGGAGTTCGTCGACGGTGCTCGGATCGAAGATGCGGTTCGCGTAGGGACTGTCGTCGGCGGGACTGTATCCGAAGCGGTTGAAGACGTTGTGCACTTCGGCGTCGGGGTAGTTGCGGTGGAGGTACTGCACGACCTCGGCGGCGGACTGCCCGGCACCGACGACGACGAACCGCTGGTGCACCGGTGCCGGCATCTCGGCGAGGTGGAAGAGGAACTGGTGGTTGTGGAAGCAGCGCGCGGATTCGTTGGCCCACTCGGGAATCCGGGCCCGCAGGCCGATGCCCAGCACCACGTTGCGGGCGTAGACGATCTCGCCTTCGGCGGTGCGGACCCCGAACAGTTCCGCCTTGCCGGTGCCGTCGCGCACGGCGTCGACGCCGGTGACCTCGGTGCCGTAGCAGATGTCGGCATCGACTCGTCCGGCCGCCCACTGCAGGTAGTCCTGGAACTCGTGGCGGGTGGGGAAGAAGGTCTGGTGATTGACGAAGTCGACGAGCCGGCCGCGCGAGTGAAGGTAGGAGAAGAAGCTGTAGCTACTGGTCGGATTCCGGAAGGTGACCAGGTCCTTGGGGAAGGCGATCTGCATCGTGGCGCCCTCGAGGAGCATCCCCGGGTGCCAGGAGAACGACGGCTGCTTCTCGAAGAAACGCGCCCGGACCGGCGAATCCGGCTCGGCGGCGTTGCGCTCTTCGATCGCGATGCTCAACGCCAGGTTGGCGGGCCCGAATCCGATACCGACGATGTCGAAGACGTTGTCCGGCGGGAAGTCCGGCACCTCCGAAACCTCGGAGGGCGCGCTGTATCGATCGGTCATCACTCATCTTTCGTGCTCGGGGGCCACAGCCGCAGGCGGTTTCGATCGACTCGGAAAAAGATAGCTCAGGCTATCCTTTGTTCGGTGAGCCTACCAATAGTTGCCCCGCTCGTGGTGACCTCCGATCTGCAGCCGGATCCCCGGCACGAAAGTCCCGAAACAAGTTGAGCGCGGCGGGATCACGTTCGATCCCACCGCGCTCGTCGGTCGCGAAGGTGTGGCCTCAGCCGGCCAGGAAGTCCAGAACCACCTTGTTCACTGCCTCGGGCTGCTCGAGGTACCCGTAGTGACCGGCGTCGGGAATCTCCTCGTAGACGGCGTTCGGGATCGCGTCGGCGACCTCCTTCGACAGGTACGCCGGAATCATCCGGTCGTCGGCGAATCCGACCGCGAGGCACGGCACCGTGATCGCACGGTAGGCGGCGCGTCGATCGAACTCGCGGTCCATCGAAAGCTGTGCCCGCACACCCGCCGAGATCTTGCCGCCGGTGAACTCGAACACGTCGAGCCAGTCGCGCGCGGCGTTCGCGTCCACGAGCGACGCCGGGGACAGGTTCATCACCGCGGTGACCGCGGCCCGGTACTTCGGCGGCAGTTCGACGCCGTTGTCGTACAGCTGGCGTTCCCCCTCGGTCAGCGTGAGCTGGAACTGATCCATCCGCGCGTGACCGGCCAGGAAGACCCCCTTGCGCACCAGGTCCGGCCGGGCCAGCGCGAGCTCCTGCGCGACGCGGGCGCCCATCGACGTTCCGATGACATAGGCGGGTCCGCCGAGCAGTTCGATCAGGCCCGCGGTGTCGGCGACGAGATCGTCGATCGTCATTCCGCCGAGGCTCTCCCCCGACGGAGCGATCCCGCGATTGTCGAACGTGGCCACGCGGTAGCCCGCCTTGACCAGCGCCGGCACCTGATGCAGGTCCCACACGCGGCCGGGGCTCCCCGTCCCCATGATGAGTACAACGAGGTCTCCGGTCCCTTTGACCTGGTAGTTCAGCGGGATGCCGTTGATCGTCGCGATGGGCATGAAGACCTTCCTCGAAAACGTCGCTGCGTGGCGGCCTCGCCGGGACGAGCGCACGGGCCGCGTCCACCGTACCGTGCGGCACGGCCCATCCGACGACCCCGCAGGAACGCGGTGAGCGCACAGCCGAGAGGCAGCGCGGCGTCGGCCCTTATCGATACAGACCTCGCCCCGGCATGCGGTGCCGCGGTCGCGGCTGGCGTGGGCATGTCCGGTTCTCCTAGAGTCGAACTACGAATGGCCTGCTCGAGCCGAGCAGCACTCCCGGGAGGAAACACCATGGCCGCCGACGTGACCACCGACAACGACATCGCCGACGAAGACCTCGAGCCCGTAGCCGAACAGACTGCCCGCCAGGCGCAGCGCGTCGTCGCGGCCTACGCCGAGGACGCCGACGAGTGCCGCATGCTGCTGTCGATGCTCGGCATCGGACCGACCGACAAGTCCGCCTGACCGTCCGCTCCGACAGCCACCCAGCCAGAGAAGAGGACGCCCCGTGCCCGCAGCCGATTCGCCGACCCTCACCGAATCCGACTTCGTTGTGGTCGCCAACCGGCTGCCCGTCGACCTCGAACGCCTTCCGGACGGCACGACCCGATGGAAGCGCAGTCCCGGCGGCCTCGTCACCGCGCTCGAGCCGATCCTGCGCACCCACCGCGGTGCGTGGGTCGGCTGGGCCGGTGTCGCCGATGCCGACCTGGATCCGATCGTCGACGACGACCTGGTGATGCACCCGGTTCCCCTCAGCGCCCAGGAGATCGCCGACTACTACGAGGGATTCTCGAACGCCACGTTGTGGCCGCTGTACCACGACGTCATCGTCCGTCCCGAATACCACCGCGAATGGTGGAACGCCTACGTCGAGGTCAATCGCCGGTTCGCGGAAGCGGCGGCGAAGGCTGCCGCGCAGGGTGCGACCGTCTGGATCCAGGACTACCAGCTCCAGCTCGTTCCGAAGATGCTGCGGATGCTGCGCCCGGATCTGACGATCGGCTTCTTCCTCCATATTCCGTTCCCGCCGGTCGAGCTGTTCATGCAGATGCCGTGGCGCACCGAGATCGTCGACGGGCTGCTCGGCGCCGATCTGATCGGCTTCCACCTGCCCGGCGGAGCCCAGAACTTCCTGTACCTCGCCCGGCGACTGGCCGGGCACCAGACCTCCCGCGGCAACGTCGGTGTCCGGTCGAAGCTCGGTGTCGTCCAGGTCGGGTTCCGCACCGTCCGGGTCGGGGCGTTCCCGATCTCCATCGCGTCCGGTGAACTCGACGAACAGTCCCGCCGCAAGTCGATCCGCGACCGCGCCAAGCAGATCCGCAAGGAACTCGGCAATCCGAAGCGCATCATGCTCGGCGTCGACCGGCTCGACTACACCAAGGGCATCGACGTCCGGCTCGACGCGCTGCACGAACTGATCGCCGAGGGTCGCGTCGACCCGTCCGAGACGGTGATGGTGCAGCTCGCGACCCCGAGCCGGGAACGGGTCGAGTCCTACATCCACATGCGCGGCGAGATCGAGAAGATGGTCAGCCGCATCAACGGCGAGTACGCCGAGGTCGGCCGGCCGGTGGTGCACTACATCCACCGCCCGGTCCCCCGCGACGAGCTCATCGCGTTCTTCGT
>NZ_JADZGH010000068.1:38931-45671 GCF_015865005.1 Rhodococcus sp. CX | reverse complement strand
TCGGCGGCGCCCTGGTTCTGAGCGAATTCACCGGTGCCGCAGCAGAATTGCGTCAGGCCTTCCTGTGCAACCCGCACGATCTGGAGAACGTGAAGGACCAGATGGAGGCCGCGCTGTCACAGTCCCGCGAGGACGGACGGCGGCACATGCGGGCCCAGCCGGCTCACCAGCCAGCGACCGTCCTCGTTCTCCAGCTCGACCCGGACCCGGCTGGCGCTGCTGACCGCCTCCGGGAACTCCGAGTTGGTACTGATCGTGTTGACGAACAACATCGCCACGGCGTGGTCGGCCTCGGCCGAGACGATCGACGACGACTGCACGACGGCCTGAACGCTGATCGACTTCTCCTTGGCGCCCGGGACGATCACGTTGTTCATCAGGTTCAGGTATTCCTCGCGGAAGTCGCCGGTCAGCCCCTCCGCGGCGGCCGCGACCTGCTCGTCGACCTTGTCGTAGCTGTATGCGAGCACGGCGACGGCCTGCTCCTCGGCGGCCTTCACCGCGTCGGTGCGTGCCACCTCGGCGGCGTTGTCCTGGAGCTTGCCGTAGGCCAGCCAGCCGACGACCGCGGCCAGCACGACCGCGACGGCCACGAGTGCCCCGGCCAGCGCCCGCGGAACACCTTTCTTCCCGGTGGGAGACACGGACTCGCCGCCGGAGGTCGCCTCCGCCGTATCACTGCCGGAGGCGGTCTCCCTGCTCTTCTCGAGGACGACTGCCTCGTCGCTGCCGTCGTTCTTCTCGGTCCGGTTCTCGTCGCTCACGGTACGAACTCCACCTTCGATGCCAACAGCCGTCCGCCCTCGTCGCAGATCGTGACCCGCAACCGGAAGTCACGCGGCGAGGGTTCGGGCTGGCCGGCGTTGGACACCATCATGCGCGAGGCAACCAGCGACGACGTGCACGCGCCGTCCTCGGTCTGGATGCCCGCCTCGATCACTTCCCCGTTGGTGTCGACCCCGGCCTTCTGCACGACCTCCACGAACGGGCCTTCGCGGCCTTCGAATTCGGCCTTGAAATCACCGGTGGCCCCGTCGAGCAGTCGCTGGACGTCGGCGTCGGCAGTGTCGCTGTGAATCGTGGTCAGGTTCAGCACCGTCTGCCGCGCGGCCTGCAGGTACGCCTGGCGTCGTTCGTCACGCTCGTTGCTCGACTGCCGGTCGATCAGCAGCCAGACCCCGGCCGCGATCAGCGCGACGATCAGGACCGCCGCGCCGATCGAGACGGGCCGGGTCCACGCCCGACCCGCCGACGTGCCCCCGGAGGTCGGGTTCTCCGATGTCGTGTTCTCGTCCGTCATCAGCCCTGCTGTGCCTTCATGTACGCCTCCAAACTCGTGTCTGCCCCCGTGCCCGTGTGGCGGTAGACCGTGCCGTCCGGACCAATGTACGTGCCGGTCGCCGGATCGATCCGGCGCGCGGTCACACCCGCGGGCGCGGCGGCGTCCGAACCTTCGGAGTACGACGCGGGCTGAGGGACGTCGTTCGCGGATGCCACCGGCGTCGGCGGGCCGATCCACGGGTTGTCGGTGTACTCGGGCTGGTAACCGGTCCGGCACATTTCCGGCGTCGGTGCACGACGGCCCGGGAACTCCATGCAGGGAACGTTGCGGGCACCGCGCACAGTGTTCGGATCCGATTGCGGCAGTTTGCAGAACAGGTCACCGGGCGAGTCGATCAGGGACTCGTCGGCGGGACTGCGCCACTGGTCCGGCGGAAGGAAACCGGCCAGGCACGGCGGCGGATCGTGCAACTGGAGATGGAAGTCGACGACCGCACCGTCCTCGGCCGGTCCGCTGCCGGCCGCGGTGATCAGTGCCGTGGTCATCGGCGGGTACAGCACCAGGATCTGTTCGATGCCGGCGTTGTAGACGACGCCGACCTCACCGACACTGACGAGGTTCGCGAGCAGCAGCGGCAGGGTGGGTTTCAGGTCCTGCAGCAGTTGCTCGGCTTCCGCGGCCGCGCCGGGCCCCTTGTCCATCAGCGCCCGCAGATCCGGGTCGCTGACGCGGAGCCGGTCGGTGAAGGTCACCATGTCCCGTGTCCAGGAACGGATCGCGTCGCTGCTGACGACCTGGGTGTCGAGCAGCGGGCCGAGCTCGTCGAGCAGCTGACTCGTGGGAGCGCTGTTGGCGTTGGCCTCCTGCACGAACAGGCGGGTCGAGTCGATCAGTCGCTGCAGATCGGGCCCGGATCCGTTGAACGCATCGAACGCCTCGTCCACGACGGTCTGCAGGCGCGTGTCGCTGATGCTCGCGAGCAGCACATCCGCCTGGTCGAGCAGTGCCCCGACCTCCTGCGGCACGGTCGCCCGATCGACGGGGATCACGTCACCGTCCGCGAGATGCGCTTCGTCCGAAGCATTCTCGTGCGGCACCAGGTCGATGTACTGCTCGCCGACCGCCGACACGCTGCGCACCGCGACGTCGACGTCCGCCGGAATCTTGTAGTCGCTGTCGATCGACATCTCGGCCTCGACCCCGGTAGGTGTCAGCGAAACAGTATCGACCACACCGACATTCGTTCCCCGATAGGTGACGTTCGAATGCCGGTACAGGCCACCGGTCGACGGCAGCTCCGCGGTGACCGTGTAGCGGCCGACCCCGAGAAGCTGCGGCAGCCGGACGTACTGCGCCGACATGACGACCAGTCCGATCACCGTGAGGATCGCGAAGATCACCAACTGGATGCGGACGAACCTCGAGAGCATCATGGCGCGGGCACCCCCAGCTGCGGCAGTTCGGGGATCGTGAACTCGCCGAGCCCCGGGACGGTCACGGTCGCCGGGCCGGGCCCGGTCCGCGGAGCCGGCGGCTGCAGCGGGGCCAGGAACGGGTCGGTGGCCTGTCCCGCGAGTCCGGCGTCCTGCCCCAGGATGCCTTCGGGACCGGCGAGCCGGCCGGCGAGCGGGGTTCCGGTCAGGAAGTTCAGGTCGAGACGATCCAGGGTCAGGTCGATGGTCATGGCGAGGTTCGCGTAGTCGCCTCGGATGATGTTGTTGATACCGGCCTGCGGGAACGGGTAGGTGAGCAGCACACCGAGCACCTGGGTGAGCGAGTTGCCCGAATCCGCGAGTGCCCGCAGGGTCGGGGTCAGTGCCTGCAGGTTCGTGTCCAGATCCTGACCGGCGTTCTCGACGAGCCTGCTTGCGACGGAACTCAACTCACCGAGCGAGGTCAGCGCCGCGGTCAGATTGCCCCGCTGATCGGAGAGCACCTCGAGCGCCGCGGGCAGTTCGTCGAGGGCGCGTTCGAGGGTGTCGGTCTGGTCGTTGACCGTCGACGCCAGCCGGTCCATGCCCTCCATCGCGGAGATGATGTCGGTGCGCTGCCGGTCGAGGGTGCCGACGAGTTCGTCGAGCCGCGGCATCAGGTCGCGCAGCGAATCCTCGCGTCCGACGAGCGCGGCGTTCAGTTCGGTGGTGATGTCGTTGATCTGGGCGAGCCCGCCGCCGTTGAGCACCACCGACAGCGACGACAGCGTCTGCTCGGTCGTCGGGTAGGCACCGGCGCGTTCGAGCGGGATGACGTCGCCGTCCTCGAGCCGGCCCTGCGGCGGTTCGTCGGTCGGCTCGGCCAGTTCCAGGTGCTGCGATCCGAGCAGGCTGGTCTGCCCGATGCGGGCGGTGGCGTTCGCGGGCAGTTCGACGTCCCCGTCGAGGGCCACCGTCACCAGCGCGTGCCAGTCCACGACCTCGATGTTCGCGATGCTCCCGACGGTGACGTCGTCGACACGCACCGGCGAGTTCTGGGACAGCGTCGTGACGTTCGGCATCTCGATCTGCACCTGGTAGGCGCCGTCCCCGTGCCCGGCGGTGCCCGGCATCGGGACCGAGTTGAGCCCGTTCCATTCGCAGGCCGACAGTGTCATCGCGGCGATGGCCAAGGTGGTGACGGCTGTGAGCCGCCCGGTGCGCGTGGTCATCGGCCTCCTCCCGGCTGCAGCAGTGAGCCCAGGTCGCCGGGCACCTCGATGCTCGGCAGTCCGGACAGCAGCCCGTCGACCGGGCCCGGTGCGGGCGCTTCCTCGGGGGCGATTCCACGTCCGGCCGTGGCCTCTTCGAGCCACGGTTCGGTGTAGTAGAGCTGGTCCGGGAACGCCTGCACGCCGGCGATCGGGTTGATCAGGTACGGCAGGTAGTTGCTCGACAGGGAGGCGAGCACGGGTCCGAGTTGCTGCCGGCACAGTTCCTCGCTGCGATCCGAGGTCGCGTTGGCCGCCGCACCCACCGAGCCGCACATCCATTCGATGGGGTTGCGGCCGTTGCTGATCGAGAGGGCCCCGGTGAGCGAACCCTGGGCGGGCTTGTAGATGTTGTAGAAGTTCGACAGCGCCGTGGGACCGGAATGCAGGACCCGTTCGATCTCGGGCCGCTTGCGGGCGAGGACCTCGGTGGCGTCGGCGAGGCGCTCGACGGATTCGGTGAGTCCGTCACGGTTGTCCTGGACGAACCGCTGCACGTCGCCGACCGCGATGTTCAGGTCGGTGAGCGAGGTTCCGAGCTGGTCGGAGCTCGCGGCGAGCACGTCGGACACGGACGCGAGGCGGCCGCCGAACTGCACGATCTGCTCGTCGCTCTTCGACAGCACGGAGACGAATGCCTGCAGGTTGCGGACGGTGGAGAACAGGTCGGTGCGGCCGTCGGAGAGGGTCCGCATCGTCTCGGACAGTTCCCGCAGCGCCTCGCGCACGGTGGCGCCGTTGCCCTCGAGGTTCTCGGCGGCGGTGTCGATGAACCGGCCGAGCGAGCCCTGCGGGTCGAGATCCTCCGGTCCGAGCGCCTCGGTCAGCCGCATCAGTTCGGTCTTGATCTCGTCCCACTCGACGGGAGAGGCCGTGCGCGACAACGGAATCGTGGCACCGTCGGCGATCGTCTCCCCACCGGAGTACACGGGGGTGAGCTGAATGAACCGTGCCGAGACGAGGCTCTGCGCGATGATCACGGCCTGGGCGTCGGCGGGGACGTCGACCGAGTCGTCGACCTGCATCGTGACCCGGGACATGTCGACGCCCGGTTCGATGGAGGTGATGCTCCCGACCGGCACGCCGAGGACCCGCACGTCGTCGCCTTCGTACAGTCCTGTGGTGGACACGAATTCGGCGTGGATCGTGCGCTTGCCCCAGCCCGGCAGCACGAGCGCGGCGACGCCGGCGATCAGGGCCGCGGCGACCGCGGCGGCGACCGCGGGCAGCAGCCACTTCGGCCGGCCCGGCTTCTTCCCGTTGTCGATGGTCGTGTCGCTCATTCGCCATCCTTCTTGATCGACGGCGGGTTGTCCGGAATCACGTCCTCCAGGTCCTCCTGCAGGAGTTCGGGCGCGACGAACCCGTCGACGACCGCCTTCCACCACGGTGCGGGCAGGATGTTCGAGACGTACGCGTTGAAGAACGGTCCGCTGGCGACGGATTCGCCGAGGGAACTGATGTAGGGGCCGAGTCCGTCGAGTGCTTCGGCGATGTTGTCCTTGTTCGCCTGCAGATTCGCGGTGACCGCGTTCAGCGTCTCGAGGGTCGGCGCCATCTGTGCCTGGTTGTCCTGCACGAGACCGGTCAGCTGCCGCGACACCGCCGAGACGTTCGCGATGAGTTCGGTGATGGCGTCGCGACGCAGGCTCAGTTCACCGAACAGATCGTTGGCGTCGAGGATCAATTCGTTGATGCGGTCGCTGCGTTCGGCGAGGATGCCGGTGACGTTCTCGGCGCGGCCGAGAAGTTCCTGCAGCGATTCGTCGCGCGCGTTGATGGATTCGGAAAGCCGCCGCATGCCTTCGAGAGCTCCGCTGATCTCGGGCGGGGTGTCCTGCAGTGCAAGCGACAGGGCGTCGAGCGATTCGTTGATGCCGTCGGTGTCGAGTTCGGACACGCTGGTGGTGAGGTCCCCGAGCGCATCGGGCAGCGAGTACGGCGCGTTGGTGCGCTCGACGGGGATCGTCGTGCCGGGCCGCAGGACGCCGTCACCGGCCGGCCGCACCGCCAGGGACTTGCGGCCGAGGACCGTGTTGGTCTTGATGTCGGCGCCGGTCGCCTCGCCGAGGGCGATGCCGTCGCGGACCGTGAAGGTCACCAGCACCTGCTGTCCGTCGAGCTCGACGCCGGTGACGGTACCGACGTCGACACCGGCGAGGCTGACGTCGTCGCCCGGCACGAGGCCACCCGCGTCGGTGAAGTGCGCCGAGTAGTTCAGGCCTCCCGAGATGAACGGAAGCTGGTCGTACTGCAGGCCCGCGAGCACGATCGCGGCACACACACCGAGGCCGATGACACCGACCTGGACTGGATTGCGTTCACGAGTAGGGCTCATTCGACCTTTGCACACCTTCCGGTCGTCTGCTCCGCCGACGTGTAACGGATCGTCGTCCCGTCCGGTCCGGAGAACTTGAACGTGTTGGCGCACAGGAAGAACTGGAAGAAGTTTCCGTACACACCGACACGGATGAGCTTCTTGTAGTCCGTCGGCAACCGTTCGAGGGTGCGATTGATGTCGTCCTCACCGAGCTCGAGCTGCGTCATCGTGCGGTTGGTCTCGGCGATCACCGACTGCAGGTCGGGCCGCGTTTCCTGCAGCAGCGACGCGAGATCCGCGGTGCCCGCGGACAACTGCGGGAGCGCGGCCCCGATGGGGTCGCGGTCCTCGGCGAGGCCGCCGACGAGAGTGTGCAGCCGGTCGATGGTGTCGCCGAACTGCTCGTCGCGTTCGTCGATCGTGCCCAGCACGGTGTTGAGGTTGTCGATGACGTC
>NZ_JADZGH010000068.1:34583-38921 GCF_015865005.1 Rhodococcus sp. CX | reverse complement strand
GTCGGCGAGTGAGTTGGTGAACGAGTTGGTGTTGCCGAGCAGCGACACCAGCGTGCCGCCCTGTCCCTGGAAGATCTGCAGCAACGCGCCGGACAGGTCGTTGACCTGCTTCGGATCCAGTCCCTTCAGCAACGGCTTGAATCCGCCGAGCAGCAGATCCAGATCGAGCGCCGGCGCGGTCCGGTCGAGCGGGATGGTCTCGCCCGGCTGCAGCTTCTCGCCGCTGCTGCCGGGACCTTCCAGCAACTCGAGGTAGCGGTCGCCGACGAGGTTCTCGTAGCGGACGGTCGCGCGGGTGCTCTGCAGCAGCGTGTATTTCGAGTCGACGTCGAAGTCGACCTCGGCGATGTTGCCGTCACCGATGTCGACCCTGCCGACCGATCCCACGGGAACACCCGCGATGCGCACCTTGTCGCCGGGCTTCAGCCCGGACACGTCGGTGAACGTCGCGCGGTATCCCTCGCTGCCGGAGAACCGGGCCTGGCTGAACACCACGGCGAGGCCCGCGAAGATCAGGATCATCGCGACGGCGAAGGCCGTGAACTTGATGGTGGTCGGTCTCATGGTCACTGCCCTGCCGCAAGGTCGTCGCCGTACAGGTACCGGAAGATCGTCGGGGTTCGGACCCACGCCTCGGTGGAGGGCTTGTAGGGCACTTCACCGGTGTTCGCGACCGCGAACTGTGCGTGTCCGTCGCGACGGGGGTCGAAATTCGGCAGCCCGTAGCAGTTGGGCCCACCGCTCGCCCCGACGACGGGGAGGTCCTGCTCCTGGTTGTAGATGGTGGCGCCGCCCATGAAGCTGGTGCTCAGCATCAGCGACGCGTACTTGCCGGTGCCGGCCATCGGCTCGAACGCGATCCGCCCGTCGTTGAGTCCGACGATGAAGCACGTCAGCTCGGGCGAGTACTCCCCGAGGAGGGTGGTCGTGTGGGTCAGGAGGTCCAGCGACGTGGTCAGCTGGGCCTCGTTCTCGCCGAGGACGTCCCGGCCGGTGGTCGCGAGACCGATGACGTTCATCAGCAGCAGATCGAGGTTGTCCTGTTCGTCGACGACGGTGTTGCCGACGTCGGTGGCGTTGCCGACGGTGGCCATCAGGTCGGGTGCGGTGTCGGCGTAGACACCGGTCACGTCCGCGGCGGCCTGGAGGTCGTACTGCAGTTGCGGCAGAGACGGATTCATCGTCACGAGGTAGTCGTCGACCTCCGCGAGCGCGGCACCGAGATCGTCACCGCGACCGCGCAGGCCTTCCGAGATCGCACCGAGCGTGGCGTTGAGCTTCTCCGGCTGCACCTGCGCGAGCACGTCGTTGAGGTGCTCGAAGACGGTGTTGAACTCGACGGTGACGTTCTCGGCGGCGATGACCGCGCCTTCCTGCAGCGGCACCGGCGACGGATCGTCCGGGACGACCAGATCGACGAACTTCGCGCCGAACACGGTGGTCGACTCGATGGTCACCTGTGCGTTCGACGGAATCAGGTGCAACTGACCGGGATCCATCGCCAGCTGCAGCACCGCACCGTCCGGGGTGTGCTCGATCGACGAGACCCGGCCGACCTCGACGCCGCGCAACTTGACCTTGGCGTCGGGTTCCATCACCAGGCCGGAACGGGCGGAGGTCACGGTCACCGGGACGGTGGCGGTGAAGCCGCCGACGAACTGCGTCAGCGCCGCGACGACGAGCACGGCGAGCCCGCCGACCATCCCCAGGGCGGCGAGTTTCTTCTTCCACGATGGGCTGTCCATGAATGCCGCCTATCCCGACAGGTTGAAGTTGCCGGACATCCCGTAGACCGCGAGCGAGATGAGGAGGGTGACGGTGACGACGGCGATGAGGGACGCGCGCACTGCGTTGCCGACGGCGACACCGACCCCGACCGGCCCGCCGCTTGCGTTGAAGCCGTAGTAGGTGTGGATGAGCATCACCGCGATGGCCATGACGATGGCTTGCACGAACGACCACAGGATGTCGGTGGGGATGAGGAAGGTCTGGAAGTAGTGGTCGTACACGCCGGCGGACTGGCCGTAGAGCACGACCGTCGCGAAACGGCTGGCGATGAACGAGGCGATCACCGCGAGCGAGTACAGCGGGACGATCGCGATCATCCCGGCCATCACCCGCGTGCTCACCAGGTACGGGACGGACGGGATCGCCATCACCTCGAGCGCGTCGATCTCCTCGGAAACCCGCATCGCGCCGAGCTGGGCGGTGGACCCGGCCCCGATGGTCGCCGCGAGGCCGATGCCCGCGATGGTCGGGGCGGCGATGCGCACGTTGATGAACGCCGCGAAGAAGCCGGTGAGCGCCTCGACACCGATGTTGCCGAGGGAGCTGAAGCCCTGCACGGCGATGATGCCGCCGGTGAACAGGGTCAGGAAGCCGACGATCACGACCGTGCCGCCGATGACGGCGAGCGCGCCGGTGCCCATGCTGATCTCGGCGACGAGCCGGACCGTCTCCTTCGGATAGTGCATCAGCGCGCGCGGCGCGGAGCCGAGTGCGCGGCCGAAGAACAGTGCCTGTTCGCCGATGCCGTCGATCGAGTTCGACGCGGCGCGGACACGTCGGCGCACGCGGGGGAAGCGCCCGGTAATCACTGCCATCTACACCACCACCGAGCCGCTCATCCGGCCGTCAGCTTGATGCCGACGGCCGTGACGAGGAGATTGACGACGAACAGTGCCATGAAGGCGAACACGACCGTCTGGTTGACGGCGTCGCCGACGCTCTTGGCACCGCCCTTGACGTTGAGTCCGAGATAGGACGCGACGAGTCCGGCGATCATGCCGAACAGACCCGCCTTGACCTGGGAGATAATCAGCTCGCCGAAGCCGGTGAGCAGCGTGATGCCGTTGACGAAGGCGCCGGGGTTCACGTCCTGCAGGAACACCGAGAACGCGAAACCGCCGAGGATGCCGATCGAGCACACGAGGCCGTTGAGCAGCAACGCGACCACGGTGGAGGCGAGCACGCGCGGCACGACGAGGCGATGGATCGGATTGATGCCGAGCACCCGCATCGCGTCGATCTCCTCGCGGATCGTCCGGGCGGCGAGGTCCGCGCAGATCGCGGTCGCGCCGGCGCCGAGCGCGGCACCCGCACCGCTGAGGTCGGCGGCACCGATCTCCCGCAGCAGGATGTTGAGGGTGAAGCTGACCAGGACCGTGAACGGCACTGCCACAAGGACGGTCGGCAGAAGCGACACCCGTGCGACGAACCATGCCTGGTCGATGAATTCGCGCCGTTGGAACGGCCGGGAGAATGCAGCGCGGGCGGTTTCCCCGGTCATGGCGAAGAGACCGCCGACGGCGCGCAACGGGACCTCGAGGAGGTCTACCAACGTCTCCCCTCCGTTCGTTGGTTGGATCGGCCACGGACCGACGCGGGCCGCACTGTGACCCGCGTCATACTAACTAGAACGTGTTCACACTGTCAAAGGTGCGCACCGGAGACCCGGAGGACGCCGTACACCGTTGCTGAATCTCGGGAAGCCGGGAGTGGAACCCCGGTCGGATAAGTGGCTTTACGTGGAGCTTCGCAACTCCGGTCGGCAGCGGCGCGGAACCGGGAACCGATGCGATCACACTCCGGGACGCCCGCGGTGGAGGATCCGAAACTGGAACAAGTTTCAAAGGAAAACCGAGGTGCTGGAGCCGAGTTCACGGCACGGAAAACGTCGAATCTCGACCCTATCCCGGCCGACGGCGGACTGCGGAATATTAACCGAGAACGACGGTGCCTGTCACCTGGAGTAGCAGCAACGGCCGGGTGTGCCTTTCCGGCGCCCCCAGGCGCCGAAAAGGCACACCAGCCTCACAGCTTCAGAAGTTCGGCAGCCGAGAACATGCGGGCTGGGTCGCGGTCCTCGAAGTAGCTCCCGAGTTCCTGGGCGAGCGCTTCCGGGGTCCATCGGACGTCGGCGTCGAAACGCTGCTCGACGACAGGGGCCGCCATCAACGCGACCATCGGCCCGTAGACGACGAAGACCTGGCCGTTGACCCGGTCCGCGGCCGGCGAGGCCAGGTAAGACACGAGCGTTCCGACGTGCTCGGGCGACAGCGGATCGACCTCGGCGTTCGGCGCCGCGCCGAAGACCGACTCGGTCATGGCGGTCCGGCCGCGCGGGCAGATCGCGTTGGCACGCACGCCGTACCGGGACAGCCCCCGGGCCGCGGACAGGGTGAGCGAGATGATGCCGGCCTTGGCGGCACCGTAGTTGGCCTGCCCCTCGGGACCGAGCAGGCCCGCCTCGGATGCGGTGTTGACGATGCGGGCGTAGACGGGCGCGCCGGCTTCCTTCGACTTGGCACGCCAGTAGGCGGCCGCGTTCCGGCACAG
>NZ_JADZGH010000068.1:31266-34573 GCF_015865005.1 Rhodococcus sp. CX | reverse complement strand
TCGTCGGACATGTTGGGCAGCATGCGGTCCCGCACGATGCCCGCGTTGTTGACGACGATGTCGAGGCTGCCGAACCGATCCTGCGCGGTGGAGACGAGTGCGTCGGCGGTGGCGCGTTCGGCGACGCTGCCCGGCACGAACGCGACGTCGCCGCCGATCGCGCGGATCTGCTCGAGCGTGTCCTGGACCTCGTCGGTCTCGGCGAGGTCGTTGACGATCACCGTCGCGCCGGCCTGCGCCAGTGCCACCGCCTCGGCACGACCCAGTCCCGCACCGGCGCCGGTCACCACGGCGACCTTGCCGGTCAGGTCTGCCCCACGGGGGTCGGTGACATTCTCGGGACCGGCGCTGCCGTCAACACTCATGAACCGCACTCCTCGCGACCGCGGCGGACCCTGACGGCCCACCTCTTCGTTACCGGCCCTCCGGCCGCCATGTCAGGCGCACTCGGGGCCCGACGCTCCGGCGAATGAAACCGGGGACCGTCGGAATGTAGAACGCGTTCTCATTCCTGGCAAGAGCAGAGCGTCAGATCTCCGTGAGCGCCGCGCGCGGGCACTGGGCGATCGCCTCGCGCGCGTCCGCCTCGCGACCCTCCGGCACCGGGTGCACGACGGTCAGTTCGTCGTCGTCGTTCAGATCGAACAGATCCGGCGCGATTCCCACACACACGCCGTTCGCCTCGCAGCGGTCGAAGTCGACCTTGATATCCATCCCGAACCCTCGCTTCCCATTCGCACCGAGCCTCTCGGACACCGTCGGCGGCACCCCGAACGGAGCCTGTCCGGTAAGGCTAGAACGCGTTCCAGTTCTGTGCAATGATTCGGAAACATTGTCGGACCCGTCCCCGTGGCGACGATTGGAGCGGTTCGTTGGACATCACCTATACCCCGCAGCAGCAGAAGCTGCGCGAGGAGTTGCGCGCGTACTTCGCCGAGCTGATGACGCCGGAGCGTCGTGAGGCGCTCTCGGCGACGACCGGCGAGTACGGCGCCGGAAACGTGTACCGCGAAGTGGTGCAGCAGATGGGCAAGGACGGCTGGCTCACCCTCGGCTGGCCCGAGGAGTACGGCGGCCAGAACCGTTCCGCCATGGACCAGTTGATCTTCACCGACGAGGCCGCGGTCGCGGGTGCTCCGGTCCCGTTCCTCACCATAAACTCGGTGGCGCCGACGATCATGCACTACGGCACCCCCGAGCAGAAGGCGTTCTTCCTGCCGAAGATCTCCGCGGGTGAACTGCACTTCTCCATCGGCTATTCCGAGCCCGGCGCCGGCACCGACCTCGCGTCGCTGCGCACCACCGCCGTGCGCGACGGCGACGAATGGGTCATCAACGGGCAGAAGATGTGGACCAGCCTCATCGCCTACGCCGACTACGTGTGGCTCGCGTGCCGCACCGATCCGAATGCCAAGAAGCACAAGGGCATCAGCGTCCTCATCGTGCCCACCACGGCGGAGGGATTCTCCTACACCCCGGTGCACACCATGGCCGGACCGGACACCAGCGCCACCTACTACCAGGACGTGCGGGTCCCGGCGTCGGCCCTCGTCGGCGAGGAGAACGGCGGCTGGGCGCTGGTCACCAACCAGCTCAACCACGAACGCGTGGCGCTCACCTCGGCCGGCCCGATCCTCACCGCGCTGCAGGAGGTCCGGGCGTGGGCGCAGAACACCACGCTGCCCGACGGCCGGCGCGTCATCGACCAGGAATGGGTGCAGATCAACCTCGCCCGGGTGCACGCGAAGGCCGAATACCTCAAGCTCATGAACTGGGAGATCGCGTCCAGCACCGCGCCCCTGGGCCCGGCACCCGCATCTGCGAACAAGGTCTTCGGCACGGAGTTCGCGACCGAGGCCTACCGGCTGCTCATGGAGATCCTGGGCCCCGCGGCGACCCTGCGGCAGAACACCCCCGGTGTGCTCCTGCGCGGACGCATCGAACGCATGCACCGCAGCTCGCTCATCCTGACGTTCGGCGGCGGCACCAACGAGGTGCAGCGCGACATCATCGCCATGACCGCCCTCGGCCAGCCACCCGCCAAGCGCTGACCGCCGAGCCGCCACACCACGAGAGGACCACGCAGTGGACTTCACGCTCACCGAGGCCCAGCAGGATCTCGCCGGGCTCACCCGCAACATCGTCACCGAGGTCGTCACCAACGAGCATCTCCGCGAGCTCGACGCCGCCGAGGACCGGATCGACCACGCCCTGTGGGACGCGCTCGCGTCGTCCGGGATTCTCGGTGCCGCGGTCCCCGAGTCGATCGGCGGCGACGGATTCGGCCCGCTCGAGCAGATCAGCATCTGCGCCGAACTCGGCCGCGGCGTCGCGGCCGTGCCGTATCCGACCTCCGTCGTCGCGTCCGCGACCGCCATCGCCGAATTCGGCACCGACGCGCAGCGCGCCGCGTGGGGTGAACCGGCGGCGACCGGTGAGAAGGTCCTCGCGGCCGCGCTCACCGAGGAACTGAACGACGATCCGACCACGCCCACCACCCGGGCCGTCGCCGACGCCGACGGCTGGATCCTGAACGGCACCAAGATCGTCGTCGATGCGGCGCCGATCGCCAATCTGTTCCTGGTCCCCGCCGCCTCGGAGTCCGGCGTCGTGGTGCTGCTCGTCGACGCCGACGCGCCCGGGGTCACCGTGACCCGCCAGTCCACCACCGATTTCGGCAGCGCCGGCATCGTCGAGTTCGCCGGGACGCGCGTCGGCGCCGACCGGGTGCTCGGCACGGACGGCACCGCGGTCGCGGCGTGGCTGCGCGACCGCACGCTGCTCGGATCCGCCGCCTACCAGTTCGGCGTCCTCGAACGCGCGCTCGAGCTCACCGCCGAATATGCCCGCGAGCGGATCCAGTTCGACCGTCCGATCGGCAGCTTCCAGGCCGTCGCCCAGCGTCTCGCGGACGGGTACATCGACGTCAAGGCCGTGCGCCTGACCCTGTGGCAGGCCGCATTCCGGATCGCCGCAGGGCTTCCGGACACCGGAGAGCTGCGCACCGCGGCGTTCTGGGCCGCCGACGCCGGGCATCGCGTCGCCCACACGACGGTGCATGTGCACGGCGGCGTCGGACTCGACGAGGATCATCCGGTCCACCGCTACTTCCTCGCGGCAAAGCACCACGAGTTCCTGCTCGGTTCGGCGACGACCCAACTGCGTTCGCTCGGCGCCGAACTCGCCTCGACGCCGGCCTGATCGGTCCCGCTCGCCGAGATGTCGCCTGTACGCCGGCGCCGGCCTGCCCCGAGGATGCACCCATGACGGAAACACCCACGGTGACCGCCCTGCTCACCGCGATGTC
>NZ_JADZGH010000068.1:27862-31256 GCF_015865005.1 Rhodococcus sp. CX | reverse complement strand
GCCACGACAGGGCCGCGCTGCTGCGCGCCCTGCTCGATCCGGACCGGCCGCGGCACTTCGGGATCCTCATGGACAACGTCCCGGAGTTCTCGCTGCTGCTCGGCGCTGCCGCGTTCTCCGGGTCCGTCGTGGTCGGCCTGAACACGACCCGTCGCGGCGATGCCCTCGCCCGCGACATCGCGCTGGCCGACTGCCAGGTGGTGTTCACCGAACGCGCACACGCCGGCCTGCTCGACGGCCTCGATCTCGGCGACGTCCGGGTGATCGACGTCGATTCACCGGACTGGGCCGAACTCCTGGAACCACACCGAGATTGGGTCCACGAGGTCGCCGAGGTCACACCCGACGACCTGTTCATGCTGATCTTCACGTCCGGCACGAGCGGCGACCCGAAGGCCGTGCGGTGCACGCACGCGAAGGTCGCGGCACCGGGCCGGATGCTCGCGCAGCGGTTCGGACTCGGCGCCGAGGACGTGGTGTACCTGTCGATGCCGTTGTTCCACTCGAACGCCATCATGGCGGGCTGGGCCGTCGCGCTGGCCGGCGGGTGCGCGGTGGCCCTGCGCCGGCGTTTCTCCGCGTCCGGGTTCCTGCCCGACCTGCGGAAGTTCGGTGTCACCTACGCCAACTACGTGGGCAAGCCGCTCTCCTACATCGTGGCAACGCCCGAGACGCCACACGATTCCGACAACCCACTGCGCATCATGTACGGCAACGAGGGCACCGCGCCCGCGATCGCCGAGTTCCGACGCCGGTTCGACGCGGTCGTCGTCGACGGCTTCGGTTCCACCGAGGGCGGGGTGTCGATTCCCGCGACGCCGGGTGCTCCGGCCGGGTCGCTCGGCCGACTGCCCGAGGACATCCACATCCTGCATCCGGAGACCGGGAAGCCTTGCCCTCCGGCCGAGTTCGACTCCCGCGGCCGGATCGTCAACGCCGACGAGGCCACCGGCGAACTGGTCAACGTCCGCGGTGCCGGTCAGTTCGCCGGGTACTACAAGAATCCCGAGGCCGACGCCGAACGGGTCAGGGACGGTCGCTACTACAGCGGCGACCTCGGGTTCCGCGACGCCGACGGGTTCGTGTACTTCGCGGGCCGCAGTTCGGGCTGGCTGCGGGTGGACGGCGAGAACATCGGCGCGGCCCCCATCGAACGGGTGTTGCTGCGCTACAAAGGGTTCGCTCAGGTCGCCGTCTACGCGGTGCCCGACCGGTATGTGGGCGACCGGGTGATGACCGCGGTGATCCCGTCCGCGGACAACGCGTTCGACCCGGTCGCGTTCGCACGGTTCCTCGATTCCCAGCCCGATCTGGGCCCCAAGCAGGTGCCGACGCTGATCCGCGTCTGCACCGACTTCCCGCGCACCGCGACGTTCAAGGTGCTCACCCGATCGCTGAGCGCCGAGCGCTGGCACTGTGCCGATCCGGTGTGGGTACGCGAGCGCGGTGAGAACGAATTCAGGCTCCTGACAGAGGAACTGGCGGAATCACTCGAATCGGACACCGCCACCACCGGTTAGGTACACGGACTTCCGCGACCCCTTGCCCGCCTTACATACCCTCGGGTATGTTCAGGCGATATGCACGCGCTGCGTGTTCCGTGGGGGAAGCGGAGGAGCGAATGGGATCGACACCGCGCGATGCCGCCCATGCCCTGGGTAGCTTCTACTCGCTGTCGCTCGACGCACTGACCGGAGTGTTCCGGGGCCCGTTCCAGTGGCGGGAATTCACGAACCAGTTCTGGTTCGTCGCGCGCGTCTCGCTCGTCCCGACGATCCTCATGTCGATCCCGTTCACCGTGCTCGTGGTCTTCACCCTCAACTCCCTGCTGGTGGAGATCGGCGCGAGCGACATGTCCGGCGCCGGAGCGGGACTCGGCGCGGTCACCCAGATCGGCCCGCTCGTCACGGTGCTGGTGGTCGCGGGCGCGGGTGCCACCGCGATCGCCGCCGACCTCGGTTCGCGCACGATCCGCGAGGAGATCGCCGCACTCGAAGTGCTCGGCATCGACCCGGTGTCCCGTCTCGTCGTGCCGCGTGCTCTCGCGTCGACCGCGGTCGCCGCGACCCTCAACGGCGCGGTCTGCGCGATCGGCCTGATCGGTGGGTTCTTCTTCTCGGTTCTGCTCCAGAACGTCGACCCGGGTGCGTACGCCGCCGGGGTCACGCTCCTCGTCGGCCCCGGCGAGCTGCTGCTCTCCGAGATCAAGGCCGCCGTGTTCGGCCTGCTCGCCGGGTTGATCGCGTGCCACCGGGGCCTGTCGGTCTCCGGCGGCCCCAAGAGCGTCGGCGAGGCCGTCAACGAAACCGTCGTGTTCGCGTTCGTCGCCCTGTTCCTCGCGAACATGCTGCTCACCTCGATCGGAATCGCGGTGACCGACCGATGAGCCTGATCAGCCTCCGCCACGGACGGGCCGCCCACACGGCGAGCCGGGCCGGGCGCGGTCTCGTCCGCGCGATCGACACGATCGGCGAGCAGATCGTGTTCTGCGTCGGCGCATTGCTGTCCACGGCGAAGGCCGCCCGCCACTACCGCACCGAGACGTTCCGGGTCGTCACCGAGATCGGTCTGGGCACAGGACTTCTCGCGATGATCGGCGGCAGCGTCGCGATCATGGGTTTCCTCACGCTGTTCGCCGGTGCCACCGTCGCCGTGCAGGGCTTCACCTCGCTCGGGAACATCGGCGTCGAGGCGCTCACCGGGTTCCTGTCGGCGTACGTCAACGTGCGGGTCGTCGCGCCCGTCGTCGCCGGTGTCGGTCTCGCGGCGACCATCGGCGCCGGCACCACCGCCCAGCTCGGCGCCATGCGCATCAGCGAGGAGATCGACGCGCTCGAGGTGATGGCGATCCGGTCGGTCCCCTATCTCGTCGGCACCCGGATCCTGGCCGGACTCATCGCCATCCTCCCGCTGTACTCCCTGTCGGTGCTCGCGGCGTTCCTGTCCAGCCGCATCGCGACCGTCACGATTCTCGGCCAGTCCCCCGGCGTCTACGACCACTATTTCGCGACGTTCCTGCGTCCGGCGGACGTGCTGTGGTCCTTCGGTCAGGCGATCGTGATGGCGGTGATCGTCATGCTCGTGCACAGCTACTACGGCTACACCGCGCAGGGCGGTCCGTCCGGTGTCGGCGTCGCGACCGGCCGCGCGGTGCGGCTCTCCCTGATCGCGGTGGTGACGGTGACCCTGTTGATCTCGCTGGCCCTCTACGGCAGCAGCCGCCAGCTGCATCTGGCGGGGTGAGCGCGATGCGCACCCACCTGCCCCGCATCGCCGTCGCCGCGATCCTCCTGGTCGCGGTGGGCATCCTCGCGCTCGTCCACCAGTCGTACCGGGGCGGCTTCGCTTCCGGTGTCACCGTGACCGTGGAGACCGGCCGGGCCGGGCTCGTCCT
>NZ_JADZGH010000068.1:9836-27852 GCF_015865005.1 Rhodococcus sp. CX | reverse complement strand
GGCACGGCGTCCAGGTGGGCACGGTGGCCGCGGTCCACCCGTCGCCGACGGGCGCGGTCGTCGAACTGAGCCTGTTCCCCGGCGACGCCACCCGTATCCCGGCCGACGTCGGCGCCGACATACGCGCGACCACCGTGTTCGGCGCGAAGTTCGTCTCCCTCACCGACCCCGTCCACCCGACCGGCGAACACCTGCGCGAGGGGTCGGTCCTGCGCGCCGCGAACGTCACGGTCGAGACGAACTCGGTGTTCGAATCCCTGACGTCGGTGCTGCACGCCGTCGACCCGGCCGAACTGAACCAGACGCTCGGTGCCGCCGCGACCGCCCTGCGCGGCCGCGGAGACGATCTCGGCACCGCACTCGACGACACCGGCACGATTCTCGCCCAGGTGAATCCGCGCACGGATGTCCTCGGAGAGGATCTCGCGGCGACACGGTCCGTCGCCGGCACCTACACCGAGGCCGCACCGGCCCTGCTCGACTCGCTCGGCAATCTCACCGTCACCGCCCGCTCCGTCGTCGACCGGGCCGAGGATCTCGACGCGATGCTGCTGTCGGTGATCGGCCTGACCGACACCGCGGTCGGCGTGCTCGAGCCGAACGGACCGGCGATCGTCGGCGTGCTCGATCTGTTGCGGCCCACCGCATCCGTGCTCGAGGAGTATTCGCCCGTGCTGACCTGCTTCTTCCAAGGCGCCGACCAGGCCCGGTTGCTCGCCGAACCGGCCTCCGGCGGCAACGGCAGTTCGATGATGCTCAACTCGTCGCTGTTGCTCGGCTCCGACCCGTACGAGTACCCGCGCAACCTGCCGGTGGTCGCGGCGACCGGCGGACCGCGGTGCGGCGCCCTGCCCGTCGTCACCGCCGCCGAGTCGCCGGCCCCGTACGTGGTGGCGAACACCGGCGCGAACCCGTTCGAGGCGGGCAACACGAGCCCGGTGTTCGTGCCCGGTTCGATCCTCGAACTCCTGCAGGGGCCCGTCCGGTGACCCGCACCGCGACCGCCGCAGCGGCCTACGCGCTGGTGATGCTCACGATCCTCGGCGCGCTGTTCGTCGTGTTCGGGCAGATGCGATTCCAGGACTACACGCGCTACCACGCGGTGTTCGAGGACGTATCCGGACTGCGCACAGGACAATTCGTGCGCGTGGCCGGCGTGGAGGTCGGCCGCGTCACGTCCGTCGAGTTCGCCGACGGCAACCGGATCGCGGTGACGCTCGACGTCGAGGACGTCTACACCCCGACGCGCGCGACCCACGCGACCGTCCGGTACCTCAACCTCGTGGGCGACCGATACCTGGAACTGGCCGACGGTCCCGGCGATACGACCCCGCTCGGCGCCGGTGGGGTGATCGACGTCGACCGCACCTCCCCCGCCCTCGATCTGGACGTGCTGATCGGCAGTTTCAAGCCGCTGTTCCGCGCACTCGATCCGCAACAGGTCAACCAGCTCTCCGCCGATCTCATCTCGGTTCTGCAGGGTCAGGGCGGGACGGTCGAGTCGATCCTGCAGCGCACCGCGTCGCTCACCTCCACCCTCGCCGACCGCGACCGTCTCGTCGGCGACGTCGTCGCGAACCTGAATTCGGTGCTCGCGACCATGGCCGAGCACCGCGACGAGTTCGACGTCTCCCTCGACCGCGCACAGCAGCTCGCGGATCGGCTCGCGCAGGACGGCGCGCTCGTCGCCGAATCCGTCGCGTACATCGATGCGTCGGCCTCCTCGCTAGCGCAACTGCTCACCGTGTCGCACGAACCCCTGGCCGGCGACATCGTCGAAGCCGGACGTCTTGCCGCGCAACTCAACTCGCGCAGCGACACCATCGAGAGCCTCGCGACGCGCCTGCCCGACGCCTACGCCGCACTCACCCGGCTCGGCGCGTACGGCGGGTTCTTCAACTACTACCTGTGCGGCCTGCAGATCAAGCTCAGCGACCCCAGCGGCAACACCGTCACCTCACCGCTGTTCGGGCAGACGACGGGCAGGTGCGCACCGGCATGACCCGTCGATTCCGTGAGATGAACCAGGTCCGCATCGGGGTGATCGGAACGGTCGCGCTCGTCGTGCTCGTGCTCGCTGCCCTGAACTTCGGGTCGTTGCCGTTCGTCGACACCGGCCGCACCTACCACGCCCGGTTCGTCGACGCAGGCGGGCTGAACACCGGTGACGCCGTGCAGGTTTCGGGAAAGGATGCCGGGCGGGTCTCCGCTGTCGAGATCGACGGCGACGCCGTGCGGGTGAGCTTCACCGTCGACGACCGGGTCGTGCTGGGCACCGACACCACCGTGGAGATCGCGACCGCCACCGCGCTCGGCGCCCGGATGCTGCGGGTCCGGCCCGCCGGCCCCGGCGAGGAGTCCGAGGGCACGACCTTCGACCTCGACCGCACCACCGCGCCCTACGAGCTCACCGAGGCGCTCGGCGACCTCGCGACCACCGCCGCGGACATCGACACCGAGCAGGTCGCCGAATCGATGCGGGTGCTCTCGGACACGCTGCGCCGGACCCCGGACGACATCGGGGCGGCCCTGGACGGGGTGCAGCGGTTGTCCACCACGGTCGCCTCCCGCGACGAGTCGCTGCGTGCGCTCCTCGGCAACGCCGAACGGATCACCGCGGTGCTGGCCGAACGCAGCCGGCAGGTCGACGGGCTGATCGTCGACGCCGAGCTGATCCTGCGTGAGCTCGACACCCGGCAACGCTCGCTGGACACCCTGTTCGGCAACGTGAGCGCGCTGTCGATCGAGCTGACGAACCTCGTGGCCGACAACGAAACCCAGCTCGCCCCGACCCTCGAGCAGGTCGACGCCGTGCTCGACGTGCTGACCCGCAACCGCGAGAACATCGCGCTCGCCATCGCGCGGCTCGGCCCGTACGCCACCGAACTCGGTGAGGCCGTCGCCTCGGGCCCGTTCTTCAACTCCTACATCCAGAACCTGCTGCCGCCCGAGCTGATCGAACCGGCCCTGACCGACGCGCTCGAACGCGCCGGCGCCGGCGGAGGTACCCCGTGACCCGCATCCGGCCGCTGCTGCCCTGGCTGATCCCGTTCCTGGTGCTCGGCGTGATCGCCGTCGTGTCCTTCGGGATCGCGCCGTGGCGCTCCACGCACGAGTTCACCGCCGAATTCGCCTCCGCCCGTGGCCTGTACCCCGGCGACGACGTGCGGGTGATGGGCGTCGACGTCGGCCGCGTCACGCGCCTCGAGCCGGACGGCGACCGGGTACGCGTCACGTTCGAGATCGACGCGGACCGGCCGGTGCCCGCCGACGTGAGGGCCGCGGTCGTCGCGCCCACCCTCGTGTCGGCCCGGTTCGTGCAGCTCGCACCCGCCTACACCGGAGGACCACAACTCGATCCGGGTTCGACCATCCCGATCGAGCGCACCGCCGTGCCCGTCGAATGGGACGAGGTGACCCGGCAGCTCGCCGAACTGACCACCGAACTCGGTCCCGCCCCGGACGACCCGCAGGGACCGCTCGGCGAGGTCCTCGACGTCGCCGCGAGGAACGTCGAGGGGCAGGGCCTGGACCTGCGCGCGACCGCCGAGGAGTTGTCGGCGGCGTTGCGCACCGTCTCCGACGGTCGCGGCGACCTGTTCGCGGTTGTCCGCAACCTGCAGGTGTTCGTCGACGCGCTGTCGGACAGTCGCGGGCAGATCGTCGCGTTCAACAACCGGATGGCCTCGGTGACGCAGATCCTCGACGCGAACCGCGACGACATGGGCAGCGCGCTGGGCACGCTCGGCTCCGCTCTCGGTGAGGTCGAACGGTTCGTGCGCGACAACCGCGAGCGGATCGGCGGCACCGTCGACAGGACCGCCGAACTCGCCGAGACGCTCGCGGCCCAGCGGGACGGAATCGCGCAGGTGCTGCACGTCGCGCCGACCGCGCTGTCCAATCTGCAGGGCATCTACCAGCCCGCCCACAACACGGTCGTCTCGGCGCTGGCGCTGACCAACTTCGCCAACCCGGTGCAGTTCATCTGCTCGGCGCTCGCGGCCGCGGAGGACGTCGACGCGCACACCGGGTCGGATTGATCATGATCGGTGGATAGTCGACGGCGAGCAGATGCAGGATCGGACCGAGTTGCTGCACACACAGTTCCGACCCGGGGTGTCGGCGCGCTGCCCGACCAGCTCGTGTACACCGAACCGGGACTGGCCCCGGTGTCCTCCGGCTCCGATCTCGAGGACCTGCTTCTTCCGGGAGGGCGATGAGAACCGCACGCACGGCCCTGCTGCTGGTCCCGCTCGTCCTGGCGACGAGCGCGTGCGAGTGGCGTGGGGTCAACTCGCTGACGTTGCCGGGTACCCGCGGCCACGGCGACGGCGCCTACAGCGTCGACATCGAGATGCCGAACGTCACGACCCTGGAACGGAATTCGAGAGTCCGGGTCGCGGATGTCACGGTCGGCCGGGTGGACGACATCCGGCTCGACGGCGGTCACGCCGTGGTGACGGTGGTGCTCGACGGCGGCACCGCACTGCCCGCGAACGCGACCGCGAAGATCGGGCAGACGAGCCTGCTCGGGTCGGCGCATCTCGAGCTCGCCCCGCCGCTCACCGAATCGCCCACCGGCACACTGGAGGACGGTGACGTCATCCCCCTCGAGCGCGCCGGGCTGTTCCCCACCACCGAGCAGACCCTGTCGGCGTTGTCACTGGTGCTCAGCGGCGGTGGCCTGGCCCAGGCCCAGGAGATCTCCCGCGAGCTGAATCTCGCCCTGACCGGGCGCGAGGAGTCGGTGCGCGCCCTGCTCGGGCAGCTCGACGTCGCGCTCACCGGTCTCGACGATCAGAAGGCGCAGATCGTGGGGGCGATGGAATCCCTCGACGCGCTCGCGGTCGAGGTGTCCGCGCAGAACCAGGCGCTCGCCGACGCCACCGATGCGCTCGCCCCGGCACTGGACGAATTGTCTTCTCGCCGCGACGATCTGACGCGGTCCTTGACGTCGCTCGGCGATCTGGGGCGGATCGCCGGCGACCTCGTCGACGCGTCCGGGGACGATGTCGTGGCGAATCTGCGTGATCTCGAGCCGGTGATGGCCTCGCTCACCGCGGCCGGGGATTCGCTCACCGAATCGCTCCGCTACCTGCTCACCTTCCCGTTCCCGATCGACACCTACCGCAATGCCGTGCGCGGCGACTACGCGAACGGCACGGTGATCCTGGACCTGACGTTGCCGACGCTCGAGAATGCGCTGTTGCTCGGCACCCCGTTCGAGAACGCGCTCACCGGTCCGCCCGCCGCGATCCCGCCCGTCCCGACCGATGTGTCCGCCCCGGACCCGATGGGCCTGCTCGCCCAACTTCTGGGGGTTCCCCGATGATGCCGTCCGTCCGCAACCGGCTGATCGTGTTCCTCACGGTCGGTATCGCCGCGATCGTCGCCGTCGGCGTGTGGTTCGTGCAGGTGCCCGCGCAGCTCGGGATCGGCCGCTACGTGGTGCGCCTGGACCTCGCCGACGCGGGCGGTCTGTATCCGACCGCGAACGTCACCTATCGGGGCGTGACGATCGGCCGGGTCACCGAGGTCCGGATGACCGATGACGGCGCCGAAGCCACCCTGTCGCTCGACTCGTCGGTGCCCGTCCCGGCGTCGACCGCCGCCGAGATCCGCAGCATGTCGGCGATCGGTGAGCGCTATGTCGATCTCGTGCCGGACGACGCGAACACTCCGTATCTGGCGGACGGCGACGTCCTGCCCCGCGACCGCGTGACCCTGCCCGAGCCGGTCGACCGGGCCATCGACCGGCTCGACGACACCCTGCAGGCGGTCGGGGCGGACCGGTTGGCCGTCCTGCTCGACGAGGCGCACACCGCGATCGGCGCCTCCGGCGACGACCTGCGGACACTGGTGGATTCGGCGACCGCGGTCGCCGGGGAGGGCGCCGACAACGCCGACGAGACCGGCGCGCTCATCGACGGCGCCGGTCCGCTGCTGCAGACCCAGATCGACTCGTCGTCCGCGATCGGGCAGTGGGCGTCGGCATTGGCCGGCACCACCGGCACGTTGCGCGATGCGGATCCGGCCGTGCGGGCGCTCGTCGACCGGGCCGCTCCCGCCGCCGACGAGGTCAGCGCGGGGTTCCAGCGCATCGAGCCGACGCTGCCGCTGCTGCTCGCCAACCTCGTGTCGGTGGAACAGGTTGCCGCCGTCTACAACCCGGGCGTCGAACAGATCCTTGTGCTGTTCCCGTCCATCATGGCGTCCACCCAGTCCGCGGCCCTGCCGAACGTCGACAATCCGTCGCAGAACACGTTCTTCGTCAACTCGTACAACGACCCGCCGCCGTGCATCGAGGGGTTCCTGCCGCCCGAACAGCGCCGCTCTCCCACCGAACTCGATGTGCCGGAGACGCCGCCCGATCTGTACTGCAAGCTGCCGTCGGACGATCCGGTCGCGGTGCGCGGCGCCCGGAACCTACCGTGCCTCGAATTCCCGGGCCTGCGCGGCGCGACGGTGCAGACCTGCCGGGAGCAGGCCGCGGAGCAGGGTGTCGCCGGGGCGGTCGCGGGAACCTACGATCCGATCACCGGGGTGTACACGGGCTCGGACGGAAAACGGTACGTGCAGGGAGATCTCGCGGGCGGCGCGCCGCGGACGCTGGAGGATCTGCTGCTGCCGACCGGGTAGCCGCCGGTGCGGCGCGGAAAGCGCCGCACCGGGCGGAGATCAGGCGGTCGCGGCCTCGTTGAACTTTTCGAGCGTGCCGGTCGCCTCGAGGTACTCCTGCACCCAGCGTTCGATGACCGCGGAGGACTTCTCGACCTTGGTGAGCTGGCCGACGACCTGGCCGACGGGGTTGAACGCGACGTCGACGGTCTCGTCCGGGTACTTGTGGGTGGCGGCCACCGCCATACCGGACACCATGTACTGCAACGGCATTCCGAGCGGCTTCGGGTTGCCTTCCTTCTCCCATGCCTCGGTCCAGTCGTTGCGCAGCATGCGGCACGGCTTGCCGGTGAACGAGCGGCTGCGCACGGTGTCGCGGCTGGTGGCCTTCGCGTAGGCGGCCTGCTGGACGGGGGTGTTCTCCGCTTCCTCGACCATCAGCCACTGCGAACCGGACCACGCGCCCTGCGCACCCAGCGCGAGCGCGGCGGCGATCTGCTGGCCGCTGCCGATGCCGCCGGCGGCCAGCACCGGGATCGGCGCGACCTCCTTGACGACCTGCGGCCACAGCACGATCGACCCGACCTCACCGCAGTGGCCGCCACCCTCGCCGCCCTGCGCGATGATGATGTCCACGCCGGCGTCGGCGTGCTTGCGGGCCTGCGCCGGCGAGCCGCACAGCGCGGCGACCTTGCGGCCGGAGTCGTGGATGTGGGCGATCATGTCCGCCGGCGGGGTGCCCAGCGCGTTGGCGATGAGAGTGACCTTCGGATGCTGCAGCGCGACCTCGACCTGAGGGGTCGCGGTGGCCTCGGTCCAGCCGAGGAGCTGCAACGCGTTATCGTCACCGTCCTCGGACAGCGGCACGCCGTGGTCGAGGAGGATCTTGCGTCCGAAATCGAGGGTTTCCTGCGGCACCATCGACTGCAGCATCTTCGTGAGTTCTTCGGCGGACAGGTTCGAGTCCATGCCCTCGTACTTGTTCGGGATGACGATGTCGACGCCGTACGGGTGGTCGCCGATGTGCTCGTCGATCCAGTTCAGCTCCACTTCGAGCTGCTCGGGCGTGAACCCGACGGCGCCGAGGACGCCGAAGCCACCGGCCTTGGAGACGGCCACGACGACGTCGCGGCAGTGGGTGAACGCGAAGATGGGGAACTCGATTCCGAGTTCGTCGCAGAGCGGGGTGTGCATTCGGCACTCCTTCGAGGACGCGAGTCGCATATTGGAACGTGTTCTACTCTAGTTGCGACGCGTCGAAATAGGGAGGCCCTTCGTCCACTCGCTCCCCGGGTGACGGGGAGGCGAGGCGGTCAGATGGTGCCGGCGGCCTTCAACTCCGCCTGCTGCTGCTCGGTGAGACCGAGCAGGTCGCCCCACACCGCGGCGTTGTCGTAGCCGGCGATCGGTGCACCGGCACGACGCACGCCGCCGGGGGTTCCGGCGAGCACCGGGACGACGCCGGGACCGAGAACCTCGGAGCCGGTGCGCTCGTCGTGGTGTTCGACGAGCATGCCGCGCGCGCGGAACTGTTCGTCGGCGACGACCTCCGCGACGGTGTTGACCGGTCCGGCCACCACCCCGCTTGCCGCGAGGTGTTCGAGCAGGTCGTCGAGCTTCCACTGCGCCGCCCACGCGCCGATCAGGTCGTCGAGTTCGTCCTGGTGCACGCCGCGCGCGAGGTGATCGGCGAAGCGCACGTCGTCGGCCAGTTCCGGGCGGTCCATCGCGGCGCACAGCCGCCGGAACACGGTGTCCTGGTTGGCGGCGATGACGATCCACATGTCGTCGCCGGTGCGGTACAGGTTGGACGGGGCGATGCCCTCGAGGCGGGTTCCCGACGGTCCACGCACCACACCGGCGGTGTCGTAGTCGGGAATTACCGATTCCTGGATGGCCAGGCAGGATTCGGTGAGCGCGACGTCGACGACCTGCCCGCGGCCGGTGCGTGCGCGGGAGACGAGCGCCGCGAGGATGCCCTGGACGGCGAACATGCCGGCCAGGGAATCCCCGAGGGACAGCGCCAGCCGCGGCGGGGCCTGGCCCGGGTAGCCGTTGAGGTGCCGCAGCCCGGATTCCGCCTCGGCGACCGAGGCGTATCCCGCCTGTCCCGCCTTGGGGCCGGTCTGCCCGTAACCGGAGACGCGGGCCAGCACGATGCCGGGATTGATCCCGGACAGCACGTCGTAGCCGAGGCCCCACTTCTCGAGGGTGCCGGGACGGAAGTTCTCGACGATGACGTCCGACTCGGCGACCAGTCGCCGGAACAGGTCCTGTCCCTCGGGCGACCGCAGATCGAGGGTCACGCACCGCTTGTTGCGGGCGTGGACGGTCCAGAAGAACCGGTGCCCGTCCTTCTCGCCCTGCCCCCACGTGCGCAGCGGGTCGGGACGCTTCGGGTCCTCGATCTTGATGACGTCGGCGCCCATGTCGCCGAGCAGCCGCCCGGCGAACGGCCCGGCGATCAGGGTGCCCAGTTCGAGCACCCTGATCCCGTCGAGCGCGCCCGCTTGCGTCGCCGAGTTCTGCTGCGCCGAGTCGTGCTGTGTCACTGCCGTATTCCGTTCGTCTCGCGGGTCAGTACCCGAGGTGTACCGTCTTCTCCTCGGTGAACGCCTCGAGACCGCTGCGGCCGAGTTCACGCCCGATACCGCTGGCCTCACGTCCGCCCCAGGGCAGGCTCGGGTCGGGAACACCCCAGCCGTTGACCCACACGGTACCGACCCGAAGCTGCGGGATCACGCTGTGCACGGTCGACAGGTTCTGGCTGAAGATGAACGCGTTGAGCCCGTACTTGGTGGTGTTCGCCAGCCGCACGGCCTCCTCGGTGGTCTTGAACGTGATGACGGTCGCGACCGGACCGAAGATCTCCTCGCGGGCGATCGTCAGCTCGTTGTGCCCGCGGAAGACGGTGGGCTCGACGAAGAAGCCGCGGTCGCCGACCCGCCCGCCGCCGGTCAGCAGCTCGGCTCCCTCGGCGCGACCCTTCTCGATGTAGCCGAGGATCCGATCGAGCTGCTTGCGGTTGACGATGGTGCCCTGCGTCGTCGCCGCGTCGAAGGGGTCACCGACGACGGCTCCGCGGGCGAACTCGACGAGTCCCTCGACGACCTGGTCGGCGATCGATTCGTGCACGATGACGCGGGTGCCGGCCGCGCACACCTGGCCCTGGTGGTAGAAGTTGCCCATCGCGATCCACGGCAGCGACGCCTCGAGGTCGGCGTCCGGGAAGATCAGCTGGGGCGCCTTGCCGCCGAGCTCGAGGGTGACCTTGCGGAACTTCTCACCCGCGAGCGAGGTGATGGTCTTGCCGACGGCGGGGCTGCCGGTGAAGGTGATCTTGTCGATGCCCTCGTGCGCGGCGAGCGCGGCGCCCGCCTCCGGCCCGAGGCCCGGCACGACGTTGAACGCGCCGTCCGGCACGCCCGCCTCGGCGAGCAGGTCGGCGAGCTTCAGGGTGGACAGCGACGCGTCCTCGGCGGGCTTGACGACGACCGAGCACCCGGCGGCCAGCGCGGGGGCGACCTTCCACGCGGCGACGACCGTCGGGTTGTTCCACGGGGTGATCGCGCCGACCACGCCGAGCGGCTGACGCAGGGTGTAGCCGAAGCGGTGCTGCGGTCCCACGTCGGGGAGCAGGATCGCTTCGCCGGCGATCTTGTCGGCCCACCCGGCGTAGTGCCGGAACGAGGCCGCCGCGGCGGGGATGTCGCCGGCGACGGTGTCGGCGTACAGCTTGCCCATCTCGGCGGTTTCGAGGGCGGACAGTTCGGGTGCGTGCTGTTCGATGAGATCGGCTGCGCGCGAGAGGATCCGGCCGCGTTCGGCGCCGGGCATCTGCGACCACGCGCCGTCCTCGAAGGTGGCCCGGGCGGCGTCGACGGCGGCGTCGATGTCCTCGGCGCGACCTTCACCTCCGTCAACCCGGCGAACGAGGAACCGGTCGCGCCGGAGCGCGCGGGGACGGCGCGGCCGCCGATGCGCAGCAACGGTTCCGGCACCACGACGGGATGCGGTGTGGGGGCAGTGGTGGTTTCGGTCATCTTGAACTCCTAGGGTGAGGGCGGAGCGAAACGACGAGCGAGTCCTGACCACGACGAGTCGTAGTCGGGTTGACGGTGGGCCGCCGCGAGGGCGGTGTCGGTGACGGCCAGCGGCAGCCGGGTCTCGAACATGAACGACATGGTGTTCTCGAGCTTGACGGGGGCGAGTTCCGCGGCACTCGCGAGTTCGAACGTCTCCAGGTCCGGTCCGTGCGCGCCCCACTGGTTGTGCAGCGACGCGCCGCCGGGAACGAACCCTTCGGCCTTCGAATCGTGCCTGCCACGAACGAGTCCCATGAACTCCGTCATGACGTTGCGGTGGAAGTGCGGCGGGCGGAAGGTGTGTTCGCCGACGACCCAGCGTTCGGGGAACACCGCGAAATCCACGTTCGCCTGCCCCGGAATCGGGGTGGCCGAGGTCAGCACGGTGAAGATCGACGGGTCCGGGTGGTCCCAGCCGCCGGTGGTCATGACGTTGAACCGGGAGATGTCGTACTTGTACGCGCCGTGCGTGCCGTGCCACGCGACGACGTCGAGCGGCGAGTGGCCGAGTTCGGTGGCCCACAGGTGCCCGCCGAACTTCTGGACGAGTTCGAAGGTGCCGACACGGTCCTCGTACCACGCCGTCGGGTACAGGAAGTCGCGGGCGTGCGCGAGGCCGTTCGCGCCGATCGGTCCGAGTTCGGGCAGTTCGAATGCGGCACCGTAGTTTTCGCACACGTATCCGGTGGCGGCCGCGTCGAGCAGCTCGACCCGGAACCGCACGGCACGTCCGACGACGGCGATCTCACCGGGCGCGACCGCCAGGCGGCCGAACTCGGTGCACAGCAGCAGTTCCCCGTCCTGCGGCACGAACAGCATCTCGCCGTCGGCGTTCACGAAGTACCGGTCCGTCATCGACTCGGTGATCGCGTACAGGTGCACGGCGATCCCGTTGCGGGAGAGGACGTCCCCGTTGACCGCGTAGGTGGTGACGCCGTCGACGAAGTCGCGTCCCGCGGTGGGTACCGGCTGCGGGTCCCACCGCAGCCGGTTCGGGGTCACCAGTCCCCCGGTCAGGGGCGCCGACGCCCAGTTCCCGTCGTCGATGCGCCGGAACGCGGGGTGCGCGGCCGACGGCATGATCCGGTACGTCCAGGTGCGCCTGTTGATTCCGCGTGGTTCGGTGAACGCCGTCGCGGAATGCTGTTCGGCGTAGAGCCCGTACGGGGCGCGCTGCGGCGAGTTCTGGCCCCACGGCAGCGCCCCCTCGATCGCCTCGCTGTGGTGTTCGTTGCCGAACCCGTGGAGGTAGTCGAGGTCCACCGAACCGGCCGTCACGTCAGGGCAACCATTTCGTGCAGCGTCGAGCCGTGCCGCTCCTGGGTCAGGCCGTCGACGGACACCGACAGGGAGAAGTCGGAACGGAACCGGAAGTACCCGGGCCGGCCGAGGAGCCGGTTGACGATCGGCTTGATCAGCGGGCTCGCCGCGAGTGGAATGTCCTCGAGCAGGTTGTGCGCGTGCACGATCTCGCGGACGTCCAGCCTGACGTCGAGCACATCCGGGATGCGGATCCGCAGCCACGTCGGGTAGGTGCGATCGGCGACGGGGTCGAACACGGTGGGCCCCTCGGTCATCTCGACCTCGCCGTTGCTGACGATCACCTCGCTACCGCGCGCGACCATCACCGGCTGCGACCAGTGATTGCCGTACTTCTTCTGCGTGTGCACCATCGCGTAGACCAGGGTGAAGTCGTCGGTGTACAACCGGCCCCAGTACCACTTGTCGATGATCCGCTTCATGTCGCCCACGCCCCAGTTGTGGTCGTGGTAGCCGCGGCCGGCGACGGTGGTGGTCTCGCCGTCGACGGTCACCGTGCCGGCGACCTTCGCGCGGGGCGCGCCGACGACCCAGGCGAAGAACTCGCGGTCGTTGTAGCTGGTCTGCCCGCGACCGGGCATCCACGGCGGTACCTCGGCGGTGAACGTGAGATCGAACCCGAGATCACCCTCGGCGACCTTCACCCGGTAGACGGGCAGGCCGCTCTCCTCGCCGGTCAGGCGGGCGAAGTTCGTTCCGACCCGCACGTCGCACTTCTCGGTGGACACCGCGAGATCCTCGTCGGTGAACTGCCGGACCACCTCGCGGCGCTTGCCGTCCGGGCTGTAGACGTGGATCTCCACACCGGGCTTGCGATGCACGAGTTCCCGGGTCTGCAGCATCGCGACGACGATGCGGCCGTCGTCGAGGTGTGCGTCGAAGTACCAGTGTTCGAAGGCGTGCTTGTCGGTCGACGGATGGGCTCCGTTGTCGCTCGGTGCGACGGTCGTGATCTCGCCGTCGCGTCGGCCCGGCCCGTTCCAGGCCTCGACGATCTGTAGTGCAGCCACAGTGTCCCTTCCCAGTGGTGGCGGTGTCAGCGTCGCAGTGCGCCGCTGGGCGGTGTCAGCGTCGCAGTGCGCCGCTGGGCGGTGTCAGCGTCGCAGTGCGCCGCTGGCGTCGAATTGTGCTTCGCGTCCCTGCATCTGCGCCCGGTACCAGTTCTCGCGGTGGGCGACCATGATCTTCTCGTGCACCTCGGCGACGCCGGGGACGAAGCGGCGGGCCAGTTCCATCGCGGTGATGAGCGGGAACCGGGCGATCGGAATGATCAACCACGGCAGCACCTTCGGCATCGAGTACTTGCGGCGGGTGCCGGGCGCCATGTAGATCGCCGAGTACACGGAGTTGATGCGGAAGTTGTAGGCCTCGCGCAGGCGGGTCAGGCCGCGGTGTCCGTCGCGCGGTGCGAACGCCTGCGGGTACGACTCGATCAGTTCCTTGCCGTGTTTTCCCGAGTCGTGCGAGCGGGACACCATGGTGGTCGCGAGTGCCCGCAGGCTGTCGCCGATGGTTTCCGGGTACCAGCGCAGTCGCACCCCGAGCAGGTAGCCCATGTACTTCTGGAAGTGGATGAGTGCGCGGATCTCCCGCGGGGTGGTCTGGTACCCGAGCACCCACAGCGCCAGGCCGGGGGTGACGCTGCCGGCGATGAGGGTGAGCATCATGTAGGTCTGGCTGATGGGCAGACCCCACTTGGACTGGTCCCACTCGGGATGGTTCGCCACCCGGGAGCGGACGGACACGTGCATCACGCGCACCTTCAGTGCGGTGGCGCGGCCCTTCGATCCGGGGGTCAGCAGCGCGCCGGGTTCGGACACGTCCATCCAGAAGCGGCAGGTTTCGAGGAATCGGCGCAGCGCGTTGTCCCCGGCGTAGCCACCGGCCAGCGACAGCGGTGTCGCGACCGCGGCCTCGGTGTAGATCTCGAGGGTTTCGGCGCCGGCGAAGCTGAACAGCATGGTGCCCCAGCGTCGCCAGATCGCCGCGCCCTGCTCGACGAGTTCCGGTTGCACCCAGTCGGGCACGGTTTCGAACTCCTCGAACAGCGCGCGCATCGACTCGGGTGCGTCGGGCACCGCGTCGATGCCGTCGGCGAGGGCGATCTCGAGCATTTCGCGCGTCCGCTTCGGCCCGGTCTCCCCGTGGTAGACCTCCTCGACGAATCGTTCCGCGGTGGGGTCACCGCTGTAGAGGTCGTTGCACAGGGCGCGGGCCTGTTCGTCGGTCGGCAGGATGTCGAAACCGGTGAGTTTCAACACGAGTCGCCGCATCCGCTGGACACGTTCGGTCGCAACGGATTCCCAGTACGGGAACGCGGACGGGCAGCGGTCGATCTCGTCGGGTGTCTCACGCGCGATGGTGCCGGTCATGCCGGGACCTCCTGGTTCCGATCGTCGAGGACGGTGCGGCGGATCCAGGCGGCGAGGCGGGTGACGACGTCGTTCAGCCCGCCGGGCTGGTCCACCAGATAGTGGTTGAGGCCGCGCATCTCGATCAGTTCGGCGTCGCGGGGCAGCGCGGCGTGCATGAGCCGCGAGTCCTCGGCGAACGCGGCCTGGTCGCCGAGCAGGCTCATGACCATCGTCGGGGCGTGCACCGACTGCAGGTCGGTGAGCGCGTCGGCGTTGGTGTGGTCGGGACTCCACGTGCTCAGCCAGCTGCGGACGGTCACGAACCGGGCGAGCCCGCCGGCGGCGGTGTTCGCGGCCTTCGGATCGCCGTACATGCTGCCAAGCTCGCGGTCGCTGGGGTCGATCGTCAGGTCGACGAAGCGCGGGTCGGCGACGGTGCGGTGCACGACGAAGCCGCGGTCGGAGGCGCCGGTGCGGTTCAGGTCGTCGAGCTGGTCGAGCGCCCAGGCGTCGATGCGGCGCATGCGGGCCAGCTGCGCGTCGCGGTACTGCTGCACCCACTCGGGGTCGAGCGGCGCGGTCCGCGCGTACAGGTCGAGGTCGGGGTCGGTGAGGTACGGATCGGCCTCGTCGACGACGGCACCGTCGATCCAGTGCCGCAGCACCCGCGCCCGGCCGGGGTGGGCTCCGACCAGCATCAGCGCGTCGGCGGGCCGCAACCCGGCCGACGCGAAGGGCGCCGGATCCCCCGCGGGAGTCTCGGTGACGGTCGGGTTCTCGGCCTGCGACTGGTAGAAGGAGGCGAGCGAGCCGCCGCCGCTGAACCCGAGCAGCACGACCTTCTCGAAGCCGAGTTCGTCGGCCATCCAGCGCACCCCGGTGCCGAGGTCGAAGGCGGCGCGCTCCATGATGAGCGCCGGTTCGTTCGACGCGTAGCGGGTGTTGAGCCCCATCGCGGGGATGCCCTGCTCGGCGATCGCCTTCAGCAGGAAATGGCTGAGGAAGTTCGATGCGGGATGACACATGATCACCCCTACTTCGGTCGAATATCCTTCTTCCGCCACCAGATTGGCGTGCAGCGTCGGGTAGTGGCGGCTCAGTCCGGAATGCATCTCGACGCGGCCGTCGTTCGCGGGTTCGTACGGGATGCGCTGGAAGTGGTCGCGGATCTCGGTCGTGGAAGTCATGTCACCGTCCGGTATTTCAGCATCATGTCGTGGTCTTCGTGGTCGAGGATGTGGCAGTGCCACACGTAGCCCTGCAGCGTGTGCATGTCGGAGTGCTCCCGGTGGGCGGCCTGCTCGGTGTGGCCGTGATCGACGTCGCCGATGGTCTGGACCAGGTCCGTGGCGAAGGTGGCGTCCGGGTCGAAGCCGAGTTCCTCGGCGGTCGGGAATCGAACCACGATCCGCGTCACCGAGTTCGGGTCGCAGATGACCGTGTCCTTGAATCCGGTCTCCCACGGTTGCGGTCCGCGCAGCGGCTCGACGACGAACGGATCCGGGTCCGGGGTCCACTTGATCCCGAGCGGCGGCTGCGGCTGGCGCGCGCACATCGCGAGGGTGTTGATCGCCTGCCGCCCCAGGACGCGGAAGGTCACCAGGTGCAGGTGCACCGGGTGCGGGTCCGGGGTGGCGTTGACGATGTTCCACTGCTCGACGGTGCCCTGCCGCGGCATCTCGATGTCGTCGCTGTGGAAGCGAAGGTTGTTGAGCGACATGATCGACGGCGGCAGGCGCGCGTCCGACGGCTGGCTCAACGACACGTTCCGCACGACCTGCGGTTGCGGGATCGAACCCACGGGGTGGGGCTGCCCCGCTCCCCCACGGAGGGTCGCGGGAACCGGACCGGTGAATCCGCGCACCGCCTCCGCCCGGAAGCGCATGAACACCGGCATCCGCACCGCGCCGATCTGCGCGGCCTGGGGTGCGGCGTCCTCGGTGTTGCGGAGTTCGACGGTGGAACCGGCTTCGACCAACCCGAAATCGACGAGCAGGTCGGCACGTTCGCCCGGCGAGAGCCGGATCCGGGTGGTCGCGGCGGGTGCGTCGAGCAGTCCGCCTTCCATGCCGATGACCCAGAACACCATGCCGTTGGAGAAACTCAGGTCCCACACACTGAACGAGGCGGCGTTGAGCAGGCGCAGCCGGTAGAGACCCCGCGCGACGCGAGCCTCGGGCCAGATCTTGCCGTTGACGACGCCGACGTCTCCGACGGCGCCGCCCTCCCAACGACCCTGCGGCACGATCGGGGTGGAACGGATGGACTGCGAACCGTCGCTGTCGACGATCTTCTCCTGCAGCACCAGCGGCAGGTCGAACTCGCCGGAGGGCAGGCCGAGCGGGTTTCCGGGCTCGCCCGTGTCGAACTCGTCGCGCAGCTGGTAGATGCCGGCGAGCCCGGCATAGACGTTGAGCCGGGTGACCGCCATCGCGTGGTCGTGGTACCACAGCATCCCGGCTTCCTGCCGGTTCGGGAAGCGGTAGGTCATGCCCTGACCGGGTCTCGAGACCAGCTCCGGGTGACCGTCGGACGCGGGCGGGGTGACCCCGCCGTGCAGGTGCAGCGAGGTCGGGATCTCGACGCGGTCGCGTTCGCTCAGCCCGTGCAGCGTGGTGTCGAAGTCGGGAGCGAAAGGATGGGCACTCAACCGGTTTCGGTACCGGACCTCGGTGGGCTGGCCGCGGTGCGCGGTGATGACCGGACCGAGATAGCCGTCGCCGTAGGCGAGGGTCGCGCCGGGCGGGAGGTCGCGGTGGAAGCTGTGGGTGGAGCTGACGGCGTCGATCTCGATCGTCGATCCGCTGACCTGCTCGAGCACCGGCAGTTCGTCGACGAACGGTGCGAGGGTCGGGGAACGGAACAGCAGGGGCCGGCCGATGTCGGGGCCGTCGGCGGTCGCACGACCGGTGAGAAGTCCGGTCGCCCCGACTCCTGCCCCCACGGCGATTCCCGTGAGAAGTGTTCTGCGACTGAGTTTTCGCATCGAGATGCTTCCATGACGAGCCCTGCGCGGACGAATGGGAAAGGCGGCCGGTCGTGATCCGAGCCACACAGTACCATAGGGTATGGTTCAGTCAAGATCGCTGCGACCAGGCACGATGAGGTCGCGCCGCTCCCCCGGTGACGCTCGAAGGAGAACTGTGCGACGACTTTTCGCCCGGGCATGGATCCTGGCCGCGGCGGCCGGCCTGTGCGCCCCCGCCGCGGCCACCGCGACCCCGGCAGCAGACCCGTGTGCCGAGCCGACAACGCCGCCGGTCGTACTGGTCCACGACATCGCATCCGATGCCGGTGCCTGGGACGAACTGGCCGCCGATCTCGGGACCGCCGGCCGGTGCATCCTGGCGATCACCTGGGGCGCACCCGAACCCGCCCACGTTCCCGTGCCGTTCGCGGGACTGCGCGGAGTGGATGCCGGTGCGCGCGACCTCGCCGCCGCCCTCGCAGGCGCCGGCACCGTGGACGTCGTCGCCCACGGCGTCGGCGGTCTCGTCGTCCAGCGTTATCTGCAGGATCACGGATCGCGGTCGGTACGGTCGCTGACGACGCTCGGCCCGATCTGGGACGGCACCGAGATCGGTGGACTCGCCGCCGCCGAGGAAGTCAGCCGCCGAATCGGGACATACGACCTGGTGC
>NZ_JADZGH010000068.1:3085-9826 GCF_015865005.1 Rhodococcus sp. CX | reverse complement strand
CGCGAGGTGATTCACGGATCCGACCTGTTGCGCGACCTTTACGCTCGCGGGCCGGTCACCGACGGTGTCCGGTACACGGACATCGTCTCGACGTGCGACGGGTTCGTCGTCCCCGCCACCGGTGCGTCGATGCCGGGCACGACCGTCGTCACGCTGCAGGAACGCGACCCCGGCAACTGCGCCGGACACTTCGCGTTGCCGCGCGATCCTCTCGCACGCGCTCTCGCCCTCGACGCGGTCGAGCACGGCGGCGTGTAGGCTCGACGCGGTCGAAGACAGACGAAGGAGTGGTTGACGTGATGCGCCAGCCGTCGGAGACCGGACGTCCGGCAGAGCGACGGAAACGGCTCTCGCTCGAGGATTGGACCGAGGCCGGACTGCGGCTTCTCGTCACCGAAGGCCGTGCGGCGGTGAAGATCTCCCGGCTCTGCAAGGAACTCGGCGTCACCAAGGGCAGCTTCTACTGGCACTTCGACGACATCGATCAACTGATGAAGGCGATCGCCACCCGCTACGCCTCGCAGGAGAACGACGCCGCCCGAGGGCTGACCAGCCTCGAAGAGCTGCCCGTCCGTGAGCGATTGGCGCGGATGGGCACGATGCTCGTCGACGATCGGGCCTGGGCGGCGGAGGTGGCGGTGCGGGAGTGGGCCCGCACCGACCCGAAGGTCGCCGAGTCCGTGCGCGCACTCGATCAGCGGATCATGGCCGTGGTCGAAAATGCCTTCCGTGAACTCGGTTTCGACGAGCGCGCCGCCCGCGTGCGCGCCGGAACACTCGTGTACGCGGGCATCGGATTCGTCTACGGCCGGGACAGCCTCGCCACCCCGACCATCGACGAGATCCAGGAACTGCTCGCCGTCCTCACCGCCCGGTGACGGTCACGCGCGGGTGAGCCGCAACCGCCACGCCTCGGGTCCGCGTTCCTCGTAGTCGACAGCCAATCGGCCGCCGGTTCGCTCGGCGAGCTGATGCAGCAGCGGAAGCGGGTCGTGCGGGGCGACCAGGACGAGTGCGCCGCCGGCGGGGACCGCGTCGAACGCACCGAACACCGTCGCGTGCCGGATCGCGTGCGGAATCTCGCGCACGTCGAGCACCGGATCGGGTTCGTCCTTCTCCCCGCACGTGCAGGTGTGACCCCCGCACCCCTGTTCGGACGCCTGGTCGTCGTGGGCGCCGAGCAGGTCGTGCATGCCCTCGACGGCACCGGCGAGCGAGACGTCCGGGTCCGCGGCGACCACCGGCAGGATCCGATCGTTCTCGTCGACGAGGTGCGCATCGAACATGGTGCGCAGCGCATACGCGGCGGCCGCGGCGCGTGTCGGGGACGCCTCGCGTTCGATGCTGTCGACGAGCGCCGCGATACGCCGGTGCACGGCGATCATGGACTCGACGAGCAGCTTCGCGTCGACGCGGCGGGCCGCGGCCGGGTAGAGAGCCTGCTCCTCGGCGATCGCGTGCGGCAACAGGGTGCCGGTGAGGTAGTCGACGACGGCGCGCCGCGCGACCTCGAAGCCTGTGTTCTTTTCGGCCGCGTCGAGCAGCGCATCGGTCAGATACGCGATTCTCCCGGCGATCTCGGCGTGATGGTTCCTGATGGCGTCGACGGCGTGCGCATCCTCCGCAGTGGCCGCGACGACGACGTTGTCGGTGGTCATTTCCACTCTCCTTGTGCAGGTGGCCGATCACCCGTCAATTTACTACAGTTATTTCCGTGGAAAATAGTGATCTCCTTCTCGGCCCCCGACCGACGCCCGCGACGGCGTCGCTCCCGGCGCTGTCGCCGCAGCGGATCACCGTCCTCGACGACGTCCGCGCCCACGGCCCCACCCGGATCAACGACATCGCCGAACGCCTCGGTCTGCACCCCAACACGGTGCGCGAACACCTCGACGCGCTCGTCGCGGACGCTCTCGTGGAAACCACCACCGAACCCGCCCACGGACGCGGCCGGCCCGCCAAGCTGTACCGGCCGACCCCGGCCGCCGACCCGACGAGTGCGAGCCGCGAGTACGCGGGACTCGCCACCGCCCTCGCCGGACACATCGCGCGCACCAGCCTCGATCCGGAAGCCGACGCCCGCGCCGCCGGACGCGACTGGGGTCACGAGCTCGCGCGCGAATCCGGTTGCGACGCGGCCGATCCGCACCGAGCGGTGCTCGATCTGCTCGCCCGGCTCGGGTTCGACCCGCACGACGCAGGCCACGCAGGCGGCATCGCACTGCGGCAGTGCCCCCTGCTCGACGCCGCGCGCCGCTACCCCAGCGTGGTGTGCCAGGTCCACCTGGGCATCGTCGAAGGCGTGCTCGAGGAGTTGCGTGCCGCGACCGGACCGGGATTGGACCTGCTCCCGTTCGCCGAGCCCGGGGCATGCCGGCTGTTCCTACCCGATCCGGCGTTCCCGGGTCCCGCAGCGGCCGACGAGCGGGCGGCCGACGAAGGGACGTCGCGATGAATCCCGTTCCGCGCCGCGCGCTGCTGCTGGTTCCGGGCGGGCTGGCACTGCTCGTCGGCCTCGACGCCGCACTGTTGCTGCTCGGCCTTCCCGCCCCGGTCGACACCGCACGCCTGCCCGAGATCCACGGAATTCTGCTGGTGCTGGGGTTCGTCGGGACGGTCGTCGCGCTCGAACGCGCGGTCGCGCTGGGCCGCCGCGCTGGATATCTCGCTCCGCTGCTGCTCGGTGCCGGCGGAATCGTGATGGCGTCCCCTGCACCACAGCAGATTTCGGGACTGCTGCTGCTCGGGGGGACCGTAGCGCTCGTCGCGATCTACGTGCCGCTGTGGCGGCGGGCCGCGGACCCCGCGGTCCTCGTCCAGGCCGGGGGCGGTGTCCTCGCGGCCGGAGCCGCACTGCTGTGGCTCGCGCACGTCCCGGTCCCCGAACTGCTCCCGTGGCTGTGCACGTTCCTGATCCTCACCATCGCCGGAGAGCGCCTGGAACTGGCCCGGGTCGCGACGCTGGGGACCCCCGCCGAACCCCTGCTGGTCGCGATCGCGGGCGCGATCGTGGCGGGCACCGTCGGCACACTGCTGTGGCCGGCGGCGGGCTATCCACTGCTCGGCGCCGCGCTGCTCGCCCTCGTCGCCTGGCTGGTGCGCTTCGACGTCGCGCGCCGCACCGTCCGCGCCACCGGCCTGGCCCGGTACATGGCCGTGTGCCTGCTCGCCGGATACGCCTGGCTGGCGGTCCCGGCGCTGACCTGGCTTCTCGTCGGCGCCGTCCCCTCCGGTCCCGGCTACGACGCCGTCGTCCACTCGGTGATGCTCGGGTTCGTGATCTCGATGATCATGGCGCACGCCCCGGTGATCCTTCCGGCGGTGGTGCGGCGCCCGCTGCCGTACACCCCGCTCATGTACGGACCGGTGGCGCTGCTGCACCTGTCGTTGGTGCTGCGTGTCGCGGTCGGTGACGTGCGCGGCGTCGAGTGGGCGGTCACGGTCGGCGGTGCGCTCGGCATCGTCGCGATCCTCGCGTTCGTCGTGGTCGCCGCCGGCTCCGCGCTGCGGCCCGCACGTCAGGAGGTTCCGGCATGAACGAGCGCGGGAGCTGGCACCTACGTGCCGGATCGGTCGTCGTCGCGTGGCTCGCGGCGCTGGTCGTCGTGTCCGTCGGGCACCGCTGGATTCCGCAGTCCGGCTGGCTGCTCGTGCACGTGCTCGGCCTCGGTGCGGTGAGCAACGCGATCCTGATCTGGAGCGGTCATTTCACCGACGCGCTGCTGCGGCGGCCGACCGGGTCCCGGCGGGCCGAGACCGCGCGCCTGCTGGTGTTCAATGCCGGTGCGGTCGCCGTGGTCGCCGGGATGATCTCCGGATGGTGGCCGGCCGTGCTGGTCGGCGGATGCGTCGTGGCGATCGTGGCGCTGTGGCACGGCACGACGCTGCTGCGCCGCCTGCGGTCGGCGTTGCCGTCCCGGTTCGGGCACACCGTGCGCTACTACGTCGCCGCCGCCGCGATGCTGCCGGTCGGCGCGGGAATCGGTGTGGCGATGGCCGATTCGCGACTGCCCGGCGAAGTACACGAACGGCTGGTCCTCGCGCACGCGGGCATCAACGTCCTGGGCTGGGTGGGCCTCACCGTGCTCGGCACCCTCGTCACCCTGTGGCCGACGATGCTGCGCACCCGCATGGCGCAGCGCGTCGAGGACGCCGCGCGTCGCGGTCTGCCGGTGCTGCTGGCCGCGCTCGCCGTCGGGGTCGCCGGTGCGGTCGCGGGGCTGCCCGTCGTCACGGCCGCCGGTGTCCTGGGCTATCTGGTCGCCGCGGGCTACGTGCTGGAGCCGCACCTCGACGAGATCCGGCGCAAGCATCCCGGCGACTTCGCGACGCTGTCGGTGCTGGCCGGTGTGCTGTGGCTGTTCGGTGTCCTGCTGTACCTGGCGATAGGCCTGGCGACCGCGGCGACCCCGTTCGAGGCCACCGAGGTCGCGGGTGCGGTGACCGCGGCGCTGCTCGCGGGGTTCGTCGCGCAGGTGCTGCTCGGCGCCCTCACCTACCTGATTCCCGTGGTCATCGGGGGCCGGGCCGCGGTGCAGGCCGCGATGGCCGAACTCGAACGCGGTGCCCCCTGGCGGTTGTCGGTCGCGAACGTGGGCCTGGTGCTGTGTGTGCTGCCGGTACCGAGTCTCGTCCGCGTGGTGTGCTCGATGCTGGTGCTGGTGGCGTTCGCGTCGTTCCTGCCGCTGGTCGTGCGCGCGGTGCTGGCGGCCCGTCGTATGCGGGGCGTGCCGTCCGCACCCGGGGTGCGCGAACCGGTGCCCGCGGCGCGGCGTCTCGGCATCGCGGCCGCAGGGGTCGCTGTGGTGGTGTTCGCCGCGGTCGGTGGTGTCGCGGCCGACCCGGCGGCCGTGGGTATTTCGAGTATCGACACGGTGGCGGTCGCGGAGACCGGGCACACCACCGAGGTCCAGGTGCGCGTCGAGGGCATGCGGTTCGTGCCGGCCGTGCTCGACGTCCCGGCGGGTGACCGTCTGGTGATCGAGTTCGTCAATTCCGGTGAGGATCGGCACGATCTGGTGCTCGCCAACGGCAGACGCACGGGCCGGATCGCTCCCGGGGAGTCCGCCGTCCTCGATGCCGGGGTGATCGGCGGCACCGTCGACGGCTGGTGCTCGGTCGCCGGCCACCGTCAGATGGGGATGACGTTGCAGGTCCGCGCCGACGGCGCCGCACCGGTGTCGCACGACGGACACGAGGCCGCGACCGCGGACACCGTGGACGTCTCGCGCAGCCTCACGATCGACCCCGGACCCGGCTTCGTCCCGCACGACGCGACCGCACCGGCGGCCCGGCCCGATCACCGGATGACGCTGGCGGTCTCGGAGGTGGAGCGCGAGGTGGCTCCGGGAATCACGCAGAAGCTGTGGACGTTCGGCGGCACCGCACCCGGTCCGACTCTGCGCGGCCGGATCGGTGACGTCTTCGAGATCACGCTCGTCAACGACGGGACGATCGGGCATTCGATCGACTTCCACGCCGGTGCGCTCGCCCCGGACGGTCCGATGCGCACGATCGCGCCGGGCGAGTCGCTGACGTACCGGTTCACCGCGACCCGCGCCGGAATGTGGCTGTACCACTGCTCGTCGATGCCGATGTCGGTGCACATCGCCAACGGCATGTTCGGTGCGGTGATCATCGATCCGCCGGATCTGCCTGCGGTGGATCGCGAATTCGTTCTCGTGCAATCCGAGTTGTATCTCGGTGCACCGGGCGGCGAGGTGGACGCCGCGAAGGTCGCTGCCGGAACACCGGATCTGGTGGTGTTCAACGGGTATGCGAATCAGTACGATCACGCTCCGCTGCAGGCCCGCACCGGCGAACGCGTCCGCATCTGGGTGCTGCCCGCCGGTCCCGACCGCGGCACGTCGTTCCACGTGGTCGGTGGGCAGTTCGACACGGTGTGGGCCGAGGGCGAGTATCGGCTCCGGCCCGGCACCGGCGGAGCCCAGACCCTCGGATTGTTCCCGGCGCAAGGTGGATTCGTCGAACTGGAGTTCCCGGAGCCGGGTCGCTATCCGTTCGTCACGCACGCGATGACCGACGCCGAGAAGGGGGCGCACGGCGTCGTCGAAGTGCTCCCCCGAACCTGATCGCCGGCATCGGAAATTATCAGTGCCCGGGACGGATTCACCGTCCCGGGCACTGCACCCTCCCCCGGGTCTAGCGGGCCGCGTCGAGGCGGTCGACGGTCTTGTCGTATTCCGCCACCAACTCGGCCATGATCTCGGCCACCGGCCGGATCTCGTTCATGCGTCCGACGATCTGTCCCGCGGGCATCGCGACGACCTCGGGGTCGCTGCCCGCCGAGATCCGCTGGTGCGCCTCGCTGACGAGGATGTTCTGCAGCGGCATCGGCAGCGGTGCCGGTGCATCCGGCTTCGCCCACGCATCGGTCCACTTGGTCTTGAGCAGCCGGGCGGGCTTGCCCGAGTAGATCCGCGAGCGAACGGTGTCCGCGGAGGTCGCGGCGAGCAGTGCCCGCTGAACCGCGGTGGGGCCCTTGTCCGCTCCGCCGAGCTTGTACTCGGAGGTGGTCAGCCAGTACGAGCCCATCCACACCCCGGACGCGCCCAGCGCCAGTGCCGCCGCGACCTGACGGCCGGAGCCGATGCCGCCGGCGGCCAGCACCGATGCGGAATCACCGATCGCATCGACGATTTCCGGCCACAGCACCATCGAGGCGATCTCACCGGTATGACCGCCCGCCTCGTAGCCCTGCGCGATGACGATGTCGACACC
>NZ_JADZGH010000068.1:0-3075 GCF_015865005.1 Rhodococcus sp. CX | reverse complement strand
CCGGCACGCCGTGTTCGTGCGCGAGGTCGATGACGTCCTTCGGCGGGGAACCGAGTGCGTTGGCGATCAGCGCCGGACGATGCGCGAGCGCGACGTCCACGTGCGAACGCGCCACCGAGTGCAGCCAGCCCAGCACACCCGTGGCGTGTTCGGCGTCGTCCCCGAGCGGCGGGACTCCCAGTTCGGTGAGGGTGCGGTCGACGAACGCGCGGTGCTCCGCGGGGATGAGCTTGTCGAGGTCGACGGCGGTGCCCTCGGTGGGCACCTTCGCCGGCATCACGATGTCCACGCCGTACGGCTTGCCGTCGGTGTTCTCGTCCATCCAGGTGAGCGTCGCGTCGAGCTCGTCCGGATCGTTGAATCGCACGCATCCCAGGACACCGAGTCCACCGGCCCGGCTGATGGCCGCTGCCACGTGCTCGGACGGGGTGAACCCGAAGATCGGGTAGTCGATTCCGAACTTCCTGCTGAGGTCGGTCTGCATCCGCCGTCCCTTCTATCCGGCCTCGGCGGCGGAGCCGTTGGTGTAATCGTCGTCCGCGGGACGGGATTCGGTCTGTTCGTGCGCCCAGCGGTAGTCGGGCTTGCCGGCCGGGGACCGCCTGATCTCGTCGACGAACCAGACGCTGCGCGGCACCTTGTACCCGGCGATCAGGGTGCGGCACGCGTCGGCGAGCGCGTTGGCGGACGGACGCTCGCCGTCGCGGGTCGCAACGACCGCGGCGACGCGCTGCCCCCACCGCTCGTCGGGAACGCCGACCACGAGGGCGTCGAACACGTCGGGGTGGGACTTGAGCGCGGCCTCGACCTCCTCGGGGTAGATCTTCTCGCCGCCGCTGTTGATGGAGACCGAGCCGCGGCCGAGCATCGTGACGCTGCCGTCCGCCTCGACCTGTGCGTAGTCGCCGGGGATCGAGTAACGGACGCCGTTGATCTCACGGAAGGTGGCCTTCGTCTTGGCCTCGTCCTTGTAGTAACCGATCGGGATGTGACCGCTACGGGCGATCAGGCCGATCTTGCCCGAGCCCGGCTCGACCGGGTTGCCGTCCTCGTCGAGCACCGCGGTGGACGCGTCGATCTTCACCGTGGGTGCGCCGACGTGCGACTGCCCCTTCGTGACGAATCCGATTCCGCCGAAGCCGGTTTCGGACGAGCCGATGGAATCGGAGATCACCCGGTTCGGCAGCAGGTCGAGGAACTTGTCCTTGAGCGCCGGGGAGAACAGCGCCGCGCTCGATCCGATGAAGAACAGGGTGGAAACGTCGTAGGGCTGCCCGGTTTCCGGGTTTCCTTCGGCGAAGGCATCGAGCATCGGCTGCGCCATCGCGTCGCCCGTGATGAAGATGAGATTGACCTTGTGCTCGTCGATGGTCTGCCACACGCCGTGGCCGCTGAATTCGGCGAGCAGAACGACCTTGCCGCCGCCGAAGAGCGCCTGCAGTGTGGCCCACTGCGCGCCACCGTGGATCATCGGCGGGATCGGCAGACGAACGAGGGGGGCGGTCTCGGCGCCCTGCTTCGCGAGATCCCACTCGTCCTGGACGTATTCGCCGGTGGCGAAGTTGATGCCGCCGCCGAGCACGCGCCACACGTCCTCGTGCCGCCACATGACGCCCTTCGGGGCACCGGTGGTGCCGCCGGTGTAGAGCATGTACAGGTCGTCGGGGCTGCGCTCACCGAAGTCGCGCTCGGGCGAACCCTGGGCGAGCGCGGTCTCGTATTCGACTGCGTCGGTGGCAGAGTGGTCGAGATCGGTGCCGTCCTCGACCACGATCAGGGTCTTCAGCTGCGGGGCGGACGGCAGCACGTTGGCGACCCTGTCGGCGTAGCGGCGCTCGTACACCAGGGCCACCATGTCCGAGTTGTCGAAGATGTACTGCAACTCGTTCTCGACGTACCGGTAGTTGACGTTGACCATCACTGCGCGGATCTTGAACACCGCGACCATGGCCTCGATGGCCTCAATGGTGTTGCGCGAGTAGATGCCCACCTTGTCGCCCGGCTGGACGCCGTGTTCGAGCAGGTAGTGGCCGAGCCTGTTGGCTCGTTCCTCCAGTTGCGCGTAACTGATCTCGCGACCGTCCGCCGAGAGCGCGATGCGGTCGGGGACGAGGTCGATTGCGTGCTCTACGAGGTCTGCGATGTTTAGGGCCACGCCATCAAAGTAGAACGTGTTACCGTTTCTGACAAGACCTGAATGAGATCCAGTTCACAACACCTCAGGAGTTGTCAGTGTCCACTACCGCGCCCTCCGGCACACCCGAAACTTCGGACATTTCGGATCGTGCGCCGCACTGCCTCGTCGAGCAGCGCGGCCACGTGCTCATCGTGACGATGAACCGACCCGAGGCCCGCAACGCCCTGTCGGGCGAAATGATGGCGATCATGACCGAGGCGTGGGACCGCGTCGACAACGATCCGGAGATCCGGGTCGCGATCCTCACCGGTGCGGGCGGCGCGTTCTGCGCGGGCGCCGATCTCAAGGACATGAACAAGTCGGCACCGGGCGACAAGTTCGCCGGCGGCGGCTGGGACCTGTCGAAGCTGCCCGCCCTGCTCAAGGGCCGTCGCCTCACCAAACCGCTCATCGCCGCCGTCGAGGGTCCCGCGATCGCCGGCGGCACCGAGATCCTGCAGGGCACCGACATCCGCGTCGCCGGTGAGAGCGCCAAATTCGGTGTGTCCGAGGCGAAGTGGGGTCTGTTCCCGCTCGGCGGTTCCGCGGTCCGCCTGGTCCGGCAGATCCCCTACACGATCGCCGCGGACATCCTGCTCACGGGCCGCCACCTGAAGGCAGCCGAGGCGAAGGAGATCGGGCTGATCGGTCACGTCGTCCCGGACGGTCAAGCGCTCGACAAGGCCCTCGAGATCGCCGACACCATCGCGGCCAACGGCCCCCTCGCCGTCCAGGCGATCCTCAAGACGATCCGCGACACCGAGGGCATGCACGAGGAAGAGGCGTTCCGCATCGACGCCGAACTCGGCGCCGCGGTGTTCAAGAGCGCGGATGCGAAGGAAGGCCCCCGCGCCTTCGCCGAGAAGCGGGCGCCGAAGTTCACCGGCGCCTGACGGTCC
>NZ_JADZGH010000267.1:765-1900 GCF_015865005.1 Rhodococcus sp. CX | reverse complement strand
CCGCGCTGAGGTGTGCTTCCCTCGGTGAGCATCCGAACGCGGGACATGCCGCGGTCGATAGTATCCGGATCAATTCTGGTCATGTCGATTCCCCTAATCATCTGTCCGATCGGTGCCATCGTCGAAGTAGCCTGGAAGGCTCTGATCCGGCGGGGTGTTCGATGAGTTGCCTTCGTCGAGCTGGCGCATCCGTCGCCGGTAGTCCCAGCCTGCGAAGCCACCCGGTCCGTAATCCTTGTTTGGGTCTGATGGGTTGTCTTCGGGCCCGATCTCGCGGAAGAACCTGTTCGCCACGTTTCCCCTAGCCCTCACCTGCAGTCTCGCCCTCATACTGCTCGGCGATTCTGGCGTTCAGTGCGGCGATCGCGGCGGACACGCGCTGATCGTGTCCCTCCTTTGCCCGGATGGGGCTGGCGGCAGTGAGCTCCTCGACTCGATGCTGGAGGTGAATCCGCTTGGCCGCACCGAATCCGAAATCCTTCGCATACCCTGAAGCTCCCTCGTTGGCGGCCATCTCGAGCGTTTGTTTCGGATCCCACCCCTCGGTCACGAACCCGAGATCCTGGCCCAATTTCCGGCCGCGGTCCTCCAGGAGAAGGCGCTTGCGTTCCCTCTCTTCGGCGAGGGAAATGAGGACGCCGCTCGCGGTGACGACAGCCGCGTAAGCCTCTTGGAGTGGCCGGAAGTCTGAGTTCAGGAATTCGCGCCGGTCGGATTGCCAGGCCTCGATATCGCATTGGCGCTGTTTCTCCAGGCGGTCCCGCTCGATGTTCTCGGCTGCTTTGCGTCGCAGCCCGAGGAACTCGAGCTTCTCGCGGATCTTGCCGAGCATCGACGGAGTGACCTTGTTATCGCCGCTGATGACGCGCTGCTCAAGTTCTGCAAGCTCGGCCTTCGCGTCGTTGATCTCGGCGTCAACGCCGTAGACGGTGAGGTCGTCTGTCATGGTTGCCTCCTAGGTAATGTGGATGAATTGTTGAATCATGTTGTGGCACTTATTATCTCACAACTACATGCCACCTTTCATAATTGCGATGTTGGCCACGCCGGACCCACGGTCGATGTCGACCTGCACATTGGTCGGTGCCGGGTTCTCGGCCGCCTCTCGGATCGCCTCGAGCTGCTCGACGATTAC
>NZ_JADZGH010000267.1:0-755 GCF_015865005.1 Rhodococcus sp. CX | reverse complement strand
TTCTCCAGCGCCGGATGCGAGTTGGCGCCGGTGTCGAACTGGCCGGTGAACCGGCCATCTGCGTCGAACCCGGAGGCGAGCGCGAACGCTCCGCCGATCCCGAGGGCTGCGAGGTTGTACATCGTGGCCCGGCGTTTGTTCGCGGACATGCCGGCCCAGCCGTCCGGGGTGAGTGGCACGTCGAACGATGCGGGGCTGCGGCCGCCGTATCCGCCGAAGCCGGTGAGGCCACCGTCGGCCATCGGCACCAGCTGGTAACCGAAGCGTCGGGCGATCTCGCGGGTGATCGCGACGGAGCGGCCACGCTTCGAGGGCGCGAGCGGGACATATCCCTCGCCGCCGGTGCCCTTCTCTGCGAAGTGCACGATGTCGGCGCCGTCGGTGTAGATCCCAGCCTGGTCGCCGCGGAACCCACCGTTCTCGAACACGCGCATCGATGCTGTCAAGATCGGCTTTCGTTCGTCCGCGGGCTTCTCAGCCGCGTTCTCGCCCCCAAGGGCGCTGGGCCAGTTCGTGACGAACACGCGCTGCCCGTCCGTCGACAGCATCACGCCTGAATCGGTGGTGCCGGTGGCGAGCACCGTGGACCCGTCCAACTCCGCACCGGTCCCAGCGCGCGCAGTCGACGGGTCGTCGCCCATCGTCGCACCGGGCCAATGCCACACCTGTGGGAAGTCGAGAGCTCCGTCCGCGCCGCCGCCGTACTGCACACCGTTGCTGCCGTCGGACTCGATGTTGACGCCGTACAGAGTGCC
>NZ_JADZGH010000067.1:9624-10809 GCF_015865005.1 Rhodococcus sp. CX | reverse complement strand
CCCTCGGCTCCGCCGGAACCGACATGCGAGGTTCGACCGGCGGCGCGGAGGGCGGTACCTGCCGGGCCGGTGGTTGCGGGACCGGCGGCACCTGCTCGACGGCCGGGTGTGCGACCGGTGGCTGCTCGACGGCCGGCGCCGGCAGCGGCATGTGCCAGGACATCTGCGGATTCGGGTAGGGCGCGGGCTCCGGGATCGGACCCGGCACCGGCTCTTCGGGGACGGGCGCGGGCGAGGGCGCCGGAACCGGCGAGGGCGGCGGCAGCGGTGCCCCGAACGGAACGGACGCGACCGGCGTCGACGGGACCATCGGTGAGTCTGCGGCGCCCGGAGCTGCCGGGACCTGGGGTTCCGGCTGCACGGTCGGTGGCGCCTGGACCTCCTGTGGAGCCTGGTTGTCGTGTGAAGACCGGCCCGAGCGCAGGAACCCGCGCCGGGCGGGTGTGGCTACCGGTTCCGGCGACTCCCCCTGAAGCCAGGCCGGCAGAGCATGCGTCGACTCGTCGCTTTTCACTGATTCCCCCCGGATCGAATACGCGGGGACGCTACCAAATCCGTCCGACGCCCTCGGACCGGATCAGGCGCGGGGATGCGCCTGTTCGTGGGCGGCTCGCAGCCGCGCGACCGACACGTGTGTGTAGAGCTGTGTCGTCGCCAGGCTCGAATGGCCGAGGACCTCCTGGACGACCCGCAGATCGGCGCCGCCCTCGAGCAGATGGGTTGCCGCGCTGTGCCGCAGCCCGTGCGGTGCCAGATCCGGGGCCCCCGGTACCGCGGCCACGGCGTCGTGGACCACGGTGCGCACCTGACGCTGGTCGATCCGTCCCCCCCGTTTGCCCAGCAGGAACGCCGGGCCGGACGACGGGCGCACGAGTTCCGGCCGCCCGTGCCGCAGCCACTCGTCGATCGCGGCTGCGGCGGGAACCCCGTAGGGCACGACCCGTTCCTTGTTGCCCTTGCCGAGCACCCGCAACACGTTCCGTTCCGCGTCGGCGTCGTCGACGTCGAGTCCGCACAGTTCCCCTACCCGGATCCCCGTCGCGTACAGCAGTTCCACGATCAGGCGGTCGCGGATCGCCACCGGGTCCCGTTCGACGGCACCGGATTCCGCGGCGTCCATGAGTTCGAGGGCCTGATCGGTCCGCAGCACCGCGGGCAGGGTGCGATGCGCGCGCGGCGAGACGA
>NZ_JADZGH010000067.1:1960-9526 GCF_015865005.1 Rhodococcus sp. CX | reverse complement strand
GTCCGCACGAGCCACGCCGTGAACGTGCGGGCGGTCGACGTGCGCCGGGCGAGGGTCGTGCGGGCGGCACCGGCGGCGACCTGTGCGGCGAGCCAGGCTCGCAGCACGTCGAGGCTCAAGTCGGTGATCCGCGCACCGGGATGCGTGGCTTCGAGGTGTTCGAGCAGGGAGCGGACGTCGGTGGTGTAGGCGCGGACCGTGTGTGCGGAGCGACCGCCCTGCAGCGCGAGGTGTTCGGCGAATTCCTCGAGGTGCACGGCGAGCGGGGCCGGGAGGTCGGTCATGACGCCACGGTGGTCGGCGGAGTCGGCGCGCGCAAGTTCCCGCGCCGTGGAACGGGGGCCGCGGCGGGCGGACGACCGACCACTAGGGTTAGTTCGTGAGTAAAACAATTCCCCTGCCGATGCTGTTCGCACTGGCGCTGCTGTCGGCGATCGCGCCGCTCGCCACGGATATGTATCTGCCCGGCCTGCCGATCATGTCGGAAAGCCTGGGCACCACGACCGTCGGAGTTCAGCTCACCCTGACGACGTTCATGGCCGGGCTCGGCGCGGGACAGTTGATCGTCGGACCGCTGTCCGACAGCTGGGGACGCCGGCGGCTGTTGCTCGCCGGCACCGTGGTGCTCGCACTGAGCAGCGTGCTGTGCGCGACGGCTCCGACGATCGAGGTGCTGGTGGGGGCCCGATTGATCCAGGGATTCAGCGGTGGCATCGGCATTGTGCTCGCGCGTGCGGTCATCGCCGACCGCGCGAGGGGCAACTCCGCGGCGAGACTGTTCGGCATCATGATGATCATCGGTGGTGTGGCACCGATCGTCGCGCCGCTGCTCGGTGGCGCCTTGCTCGGCCCGATCGGGTGGCGCGGCATCTTCTGGGTTCTGGCGGCCGTGGCCGTGGTGATGACGCTCGGTGTGCTCATGTTCGTCCCCGAATCGCTGCCGCCGGAAAAGCGTCACGGCGGCGGATTGAGCGCGCTCGCCCGGAACTTCGGCTATGTCGTCCGCAACCGCCGGTTCGTCGGCTACGCCGCCACGTTCGCGTTGGGTTTCGGCGCGATGTTCGCCTACATCTCGGCGTCGGCGTTCGTCACCCAGGATCTGCTGGGACTGTCACCGGGCCAGTTCTCGATGGTCTTCGCGGCCAACTCGATCGGACTGGTCGGCGCCAATGTCGTCAACACGCGGCTGATCGGGCGAATCGAGGTCCGCGCACTGCTGCGGTTCGGCGTGACCGTGCACTTCGCAGCCGGGATCGCGCTGCTGCTCGCGGCGATGTTCGCGGGTACCGAACGCTGGGTGATCCTGCCGCTGCTGTGGGTGTGTGTCACGAGCCTCGGTTTCGTCATGGGCAACGCGACAGCGCTGGGTCAGGGCCAGGTTCCCTCGGCCGCCGGCACCGGTTCGGCGCTCATGGGCGCATGCCAGTTCGGCCTCGCGGCCGTCGTGTCCCCGCTGGTGGGGTTGGGCGGCGAGGACACCGCGGTGCCGATGGCCCTGGCGATCGTGGTGTGCGGGGGGCTCGCGCTCACCGCGCTGCTGACGCTGACACGCGAGCCCCACGACCGCACCGTCGAGGAGTGAAACCTCAGACTGCTTCGCTCGCAGCCAGTTCACGCTTCCATTCGCGGAACGTCTCCTCGGTCCGGCCGCGCTTCCAGTAGCCGGAGATCGACGCGCGGGCCGCGGGCACGCCGCGTTCCCTGCGGATGTACGGGCGCAGATGGTGCATCACGGTCTCGGCCTCGCCGTGCACGAAGGCGTGCACCTCACCGGGCAGCCACTGCGCACCGGTCACCGCGGCGACCAGCGGCGCGTTCGCTCCCGCACGGTCCTCGCCGACGGATCCCGCGTCGGTTCCGCGGTGCAGCCAGGTGATCTCGACACCGGCCGGAGCGGTCAACGGGATCTCGTCGTCGGCACCGGCGACCTCGATGAACACCCGTCCGGTCGCGTCGGGCGCGAGGGATTCGAGCGCGGCCGCGATCGCGGGGATCGCGGTTTCGTCGCCGGCGAGCAGGTGCCAGTCGGCGTCCGGGTCGGGACGGTAGGCGCCGCCCGGTCCCCTGACGACGACGGTGTCACCCGGCTGCGCCGACACCGCCCAGGGTCCGGCGACGCCCTGATCTCCGTGGACGACGAAGTCGATCGCGATCTCGCGACGCTCGGTGTCGACGGACCGCACCGTGTACGTGCGCACGACGGGACCATCCGCCGATTCGAGTTCGATCTTCACGTAGGAGTCGGTGAAGACGCTCGGTTCGAACTGCGCAAATCCCGGACCGCCGAAGTACACGCGGGCCAGATGGTCGGAAAGTCGTTCGGTCCGCACCACGGTCAGCTCCGTCGATTTCGGTGCCTTTCGGGCCACCTGCCACCTCCATTAATCAGGGTTACCTAACTCGACGACCCTACATGCCGAGGGCCTCGTCCGGTGCTGCTCCGCGACGCGACCAGCCCGTGTCGTCGCGCGAGACCAATCCGGCCATCTCGAGCATCGGCAATGCCGCACGGACCCGGTCGACGTCCAGACCGGCCGACTCGGACAGTTCCGCGACACTGCTCGGTCCGACCGCGGGAAACGCCTCGTACACCAGTTCCATGTCACCGGAAAGGCCGTCCAGCGCACGGTGCCACGACGCGTCCCCGTCGTCGGCGACACCGATCGAACCGGCCGCCTCGACCACCTCGCGGGCATTCCCCACCAGCGTCGCCTCCCCCTCCCGGATCATCCGATGGCAACCTTGCGAGGCCGCCGACGTGACCGGGCCGGGCACCGCCAGCACCGGGCGCCCGAGCCGCCGCGCCCACGACGCGGTGTTCCGGGCTCCGCTGCGCCAACCGGCTTCGACGACCACGACCGCGCTGCTCACCCCCGCGACCAACCGGTTGCGCGCCAGGAACCGGTATCGGGCCGGCGTGGTGCCGGGCGGATACTCGCTGATCACCGCCCCCTGCTCGGCGATCCGGCGCAGCATCACCGTGTGCGCGGACGGATACGCTCGGTCCACGCCACACGCGAGCACCGCGACGGTCGTGCCGCCGACGCCGAGCGCCGCGCGGTGCGCCGCGGCATCGACACCGAACGCCGCACCCGACACCACAGTCCAGCCGTCGACCGCGAGATCACCGGCGATCTCGGCCGTGACGTGTTCTCCGTAACCGCTCGCGGCGCGCGTGCCGACGACCGCGACCGCGCGTTCGAACAGTTCGTCGAGCGGCCGGTTGCCCAGCACCCACAACGCCAACGGGCCGGTGTCGGAATCGGCGCCGCCGGTGAGGGCGTCGAACGACAGGAATTGCCACGCAGGCCATTCCGCGTCGTCCGGTGTGACGAGCCGTCCGCCGAGCCGGGCCACCATCTCGAGATCTGCGGCGGCGGTGTCCAGGTGCGCCCGTGCCCGGGTGCGACGGGAGATCCCCGCCCCGTGTGTGCCGTCGCGCACCGCGTCGGCGATCGCTTCGGGTCCGTGCTGCGCGATCGCATCCGCGAGGCGTCGCGACGCTCCCTGCGCCACCGTCGACAGATAGGCCCACGCGAGGCGGCGCGGGTCCTGCGCGCTCATGCGACTCCCCTGTCCCGGAAGTCGAGTGCCGCCGCGACCTCCGTCTCCCCCGGTCTGTCGAGTCCGGCGAGATCCCCGACCGTCCAGGCAACTCTGATTGCCCGGTCTGCCCCGCGTGCGGTGATTGCGCCCTTCCGCAGCGCCCATTCGACGGGTTTGAGCGCGGCCGGTGACAAGCGGAATTTCTGTCGCAGCGCCGGTCCGGGAACCTCGGCGTTGGTGGACCAGCCGAACTCCGACCATCTCTCGGCGGCGGCCGCTCGAGCCCGCGCGACGCGGGCGCGGACGTCCTCGGTGCTCTCCCCCGTATCACCCATCAACGCGCTCGTCGCGACGGATTCCATCCGCACCCGCAGATCGACGCGATCGAGCAGCGGCCCGGACAGCTTGCCCAGATAGCGGCGACGCGCGGTCGGCGCGCACACGCAATCGGCATCGCGCGGCGGTGCACATGGGCACGGATTCGCGGCGAGGATCAGCTGGAATCTCGCCGGATAACGGGCAACTCCGTCGCGACGCGCGATCCGCACTTCCCCGTCTTCGAGTGGGGTGCGGAGCGCTTCGAGTGTCTTGAGTCCCATCTCGGCGACCTCGTCGAGGAACAGCACGCCGCGGTGTGCCCGGCTCACCGCGCCGGGTTTCGCCATGCCGGTGCCGCCACCGATGAGAGAGCTGACCGATGCGGTGTGGTGCGGAGCGATGAACGGTGGATCCAGGACCAGGGGCCGATCCGGGCTGAGCGTGCCGGCAACCGAGTGGATCGCGGTGACCTCGAGTGCATGCTCCTCCGACAGGATCGGCAGGATGCCCGGAAGGCGTTGAGCCAACATGGTTTTCCCGATGCCCGGTGGCCCGGTGAGCATGAGGTGATGTGCTCCCGCGGCGGCGACCTCGATGGCGCGCCGCGCCTCGAGTTGCCCGACCACCTCGCTCAGATCCGCCCGTACCGGGCGTTCCGGCACCGGGTTCGCGTCGGGACGATGCAGCGGCCCGTCCCCGCGCAGCCACAGCACGACCTCGGTGAGAGTGTCGGCGCCGAACACGTCGATGCCGTTCACCAGTCCCGCCTCGGCCATCGTCGCCGTGGGTACGACGATGCGCGCCCATCCGGCGCGGGCGGCCGCCAGGACCGCGGGCAACACCCCACGGACCGGACGGATCCGTCCGTCCAGGGCCAGTTCCCCGATCAGGATGGTCCTCGTCAGTGCTTCGAGCGGAAGCGCTTTCGCCGCGTTGAGCACGGCACAGGCGAGTGCGACGTCGTACACGCTGCCGACCTTCGGTAGCGTCGCGGGCGACAGCGCCAGCACCACCTTCGAATCCGGCCATTCCCCACCGGAATTCGTCACCGCCGCGCGCACCCGATCGCGGGATTCCTGCAGGGCCGCGTCCGGCAGTCCGACCATCTTGACGCCGGGCAGGCCCCGGCCGATGTCGGCTTCGATTTCCACGACCTGGCCGTCGACACCGGTGACGGCGACCGAGAATGCTCGTCCCAGTGCCATCACAGCACCTGCTTCAGGTGCGTGATCATCGGCGCACCCGGTTCACCGACCAGGACGGTGACGACGTCGACGCGGATGCGGCGCCACCGCGTCTCCTGCTCGGCCAGCCACAGGCCGGCGAGGCGCCGGATCCGGTCGGCCTTCTCCGGTGTCACCGCCTCGGCGGGGCTGCCGTAACCGAGACCCGTACGCGTCTTGACCTCGACGAACACGAGCACCGCCCCGTCCCGGGCGATGAGGTCCAGTTCGCCGTAGCGGCAGCGCCAATTGCGTTCGAGCACCACCATTCCGGCAGATTCGAGAAACTCGGCGGCCAGGTCCTCCCCGCGCGCCCCCAACTGTTGATTGCGTCCCATCCGTGCTCCTCCCCTGCGTGACCTCCACTGTGCGGAAGCAGGGGGCGACGCAGAACCCGAGAAACCGAATTCGGCGGAATCTGTGGATGAATCACCCGCCTGTGGACAACCCTGTCCCCGGAGCACCGTGGGCGCGGAATCTGTCGGATGCGGCGTGTATGGACGCCCGGAGATTTCCGGGCCGACGACCTACGATCGGCACATGAGCGGTCTCCCCCGGTCGATGCAGAACTTCCGGCGGCGTTGCGACGACCGGATGCACAAGCATGTTGCGAATCCGGTCGCCGTGCGCCTTCCTCAGCAGACGCTTCTCGAAACCGTCGGTCGACGCAGCGGCGCGGTGCGGCGAACGCCTGTCGGCGGCTGCATCGTCGGCGAACGAGTTCTGGATGGTGTCGAACCACGGGACCAGCTCCGACTACGTACGCAATCTGCTCGCCCGGTCCGACGATCGACGCGGTGAGTGCGAATCGCTCACGCTACAGCGTGGGCGGATTCCGAATCGCGTCGTGGATCGGAACGAGCGCCGTCAGCCCAGCTTGTCGGGCAGCCGCAGTTCCGGCTTGTCCAGCTCCTCGATGTTGACGTCCTTGAACGTGATGACCCGGACGTGCTTGACGAAGCGAGCGGGGCGGTACATGTCCCACACCCACGCATCCGACATGCGCACTTCGAAATAGACTTCGCCACCGACGTTCTGCGGGATCAGCTCGACGGCGTTCGCCAGGTAGAAGCGGCGCTCGGTCTCCACCACGTAGGCGAACTGACCGACGATGTCCCGGTACTCCCGGTAAAGCGAGAGTTCCATCTCGGTTTCGTACTTCTCGAGATCCTCGGCACTCATCGGTCTCGGTGTCCTCCCGTTCTGGTGTGTCCTGCCATCATCCCGCATCCGCCTCGTCGGAATCGAATCGCCGGGAATTCTCCCGCGCGCCGACGACCGCCTGGACATTCGCCCAGGACCGCCGATGCTCGTGGCTCGGTCCCAGCTCGCGCAGCGCGGCCATGTGGAAGGCGGTGCTGTAGCCCTTGTGGACGGCGAACCCGTAGCCGGGCAGTTCCTCGTCGAGTTCGATCATCATCCGGTCACGGGTGACCTTCGCGAGGACACTCGCCGCGGCGATGCAGGCCGCGGCCGCGTCCCCACCGATCACCGGCAGCGACGCCGCCGGGAGGCCCGGCACCCGGAAACCGTCGGTGAGGACGTACCCGAGCGGGGTCGCCAGTCCCGCGACCGCGCGGCGCATGCCCTCGATGTTCGCGACGTGCACGCCGATGGCGTCGACCTCCGCCGCGGGAACCACGACGACGCTGGACGCCACCGCACGACGCTGGATGATCGGGAACAGTTCCTCGCGCGCCTTCTCGGTGAGCTTCTTCGAGTCGTCGAGCCGCGCGAGCGACGGGTGCGGTTTCGGTCCGAGGACGCAGGCCGCGATGACCAGCGGGCCGGCGCACGCGCCGCGACCGGCCTCGTCGACGCCGGCGACGGGTCCGAGACCGCAGCGGGTCAGCGTCGATTCCATCGTCCACAGGCCCGAGGACCGGCGGACGACGGGGCGAGGTGGCCAACCGTTCACGATTACTGGATCTCCGGTGAGTCGATCATGCCCCAGCGACCGGGCGGCAGCACGATCATGCGGGCCTTGCCGATCACATTGTCCAACGGAATGGTGCCCTGGTTCTCGTCTCCGACGTGCCAGCGCGAATCCGCCGAGTTGCTGCGGTTGTCGCCCATGACCCACACGTGGCCTTCGGGAACGGTGACCGGGCCGAAGCAGCGGCCGGACTTCATCTCGGTCTCGCAGGTGAGCACGCCCGGGGTGAACGGGAAGTCCATCTTGACGTACGGCTCGTCGAGCGGCTTGCCGTCGACGAGGACCCGGCCCTGGTCGTCGCAGCATTCGACGGTCTGTCCGCCGACGGCGATGACACGCTTGACGAGGTCGTTCTCGTCCGGCGGGACGAGGCCGACCAGCGAACCCACTTCCTGGATCCCGCGGATGACGACGTTGTCCGAGCGCGTCGACTTGTATCCGGTGGACCACGAATCCGGGCCCTTGAAGACGATGACGTCGCCGGGCCGCGGGTCCCCGAACCGGTAGCTGATCTTCTCGACGACGATGCGGTCGCCGGTACAC
>NZ_JADZGH010000067.1:0-1950 GCF_015865005.1 Rhodococcus sp. CX | reverse complement strand
CGAGGGAATCAGGTAGACCCGCGCGATGAATGTCTGGAGAAGGAAACTCAGGACGAGTGCGACGACGATCAGCAGTGGCAGTTCTCGCCAGAACGACTTCTGCTTCTTGGTTTCCCCCGAATCCTTCCGCTCTCGGGAACCGATGGTCTGTCGATCTCCGGATCCCCGCTGGGCGAGGCGGTCCTGCGACTCCGGCGCGGCCGGATCCTGCGGTGTTTCTGCCACCGGATCAGACTAGCGTCTGGGCTTCACTCGACTGCGCGGACACCACACACGCCACGAAGCCCGGTCCGGGAATGTCCGGACCGGGCTTCGTGTGAACCGTGGGATCAGGCGTGAGCGCTCAGCGCTTTTCCTTGATCTTGGCGGCCTTGCCGCGCAGGTCGCGCAGGTAGTACAGCTTGGCGCGACGCACGTCACCGCGGGTGACGACCTCGATCTTGGCGAGGTTGGGGCTGTGGACCGGGAAGGTCCGCTCGACGCCGACGCCGAACGACACCTTGCGAACGGTGAAGGTCTCGCGGACACCGCCGCCCTGACGCCGGATCACGACGCCCTTGAAGACCTGCACGCGCTCCTTCGAGCCCTCGATAACCTTGACGTGCACGTTCAGCGTGTCACCGGGACGGAACTCCGGGATGTCGTCGCGCAGGGACTTGGCGTCCAGAAAGTCCAGGGTGTTCATCGGTTGTTCATCCTCTTGTTCGCTCGAGCAGAGGAACCGAGCGGCGGCCGCCTTCGGGCGGGGCTCGACTGGTTCGTACCCAGGTCAGGTAGGCGTGCCCGATCCGGGCAACCCGTCAATTGTGCCAGATGCAACGCCGGTCGATGAAATCGGTGGGGGCGCTGCGTGCACGGTGCGGTCGAGTTCGGCTTCCGCGGCGACCCGCGAATGCTCCACACTGTCCCGCACGGTGTCGAGCGTGGGCTGCCCGGCGACGAGGTCCTGCACGAAGATCTTCGCCCGGATCATCGGCCGGCGGTAGCGGCGTTCACGGGCAATCGAGCGGCGCATCTTGCGAGCCCTGCCCTGATACCGCCACCGCGCCCACGGAGCTCCCGGCCGCGACAGGCGGATCGCGCCGACGAGCAGCAACGGCAGGAAGAACAGCCCGATCAGCCCCGTCCAGATCTTGCCCTTGAGCAGCACGATCGCCGCGAGCGCCAGGTTGATCAGCGCCGATGCGATGATGCCCGCGCGGACACCCCACGAGGTGCTTTCGTTGAAATCGGTGACGTCGGCCAGCTCCAACGGCTGCACGCCGAGCAACACCAGACCGGTCACGGCCAATGCGACGAACACCGCGTCGACCGAGACCCGTCCCTCCTCCTCCCAGTAGACGTCGTTCAGGTAGAAGATCAGCGCGAACTCGTCGAGGGTCAGGGCGGTGCCGATCCCGAAGAACGTCGCCAGCGCGGCACCGGTGACCTGGCTCCCGTTCTCGTAGACGGCGATGAGCGCACCGCCGGAGATCACCATGGTGACCACACCGAAAACGACGTGGTGCACGTGCTGACCACCCGGCGTGACGTTCCCGGGCCACCAGCGCACCTGGGCGCGGATCAGTCGCACGCTGAGCCGGATGAAGAGGAACGCAGCGAGGAACCCCAGGAGGAAGAAGAGCAGGGGCAGCCGCCCTCTGTCGATGATCTCGTGCCGGAGCCAATCGCTCATGGCGCCACCACCGTCGACCGCATGGCTCCAAGCATGTCAGGCCGGGGCCGCGCCGGTGACCCGACACGAACCCCGGCCCGCCACTTTTACTTCCCGAATCCGGCGCGGCGCAGTGCGTCGGCCATCGACCCGGAAGCGGGCGCCGAGTCGGACCGGCGATCCCGCGATCCCTGCCGTCCCCCGCCCTGCCGGCCGCCGCCCGGGTTCCCACCGCCCTGCCGCGGGTTGCGGCGCTGCTGACCGCCGGGGCGGGCTCCGCCGCGCGCGGACGGGGC
>NZ_JADZGH010000266.1:9378-14027 GCF_015865005.1 Rhodococcus sp. CX | reverse complement strand
AGCCTTTCGTTCATGTTGGGGAGTAAGGGTCCACTTGGTGCGGCACGGCTCCGTCGGCAACACGCTCGACACTCACCCGAGCCCGAAAACTACTGTCTCAGAACGCAGAATCCCGCAAGTGCGACCCTGATCATCCTCGGATACCCGTCGGGCGTCCATACCTGCAAGACCTCGCAGTCGAGTTCGGCGACGACCAGGTCCTTCACTCCACGCGCGCACTCGCAGTAGGATCGCTCGCCGGCCCGGCCGGCGCCTCCGTCCACAAGGCGACCAGCAGCCTCACACCGATATCGGACTTCTCCACGGCAGACCAGCCAGTACTGGGAACGCACATCGCCGGTCTGGACCGCCAACTGGTCCGACTCCCCGTCTGGCTTCCCCGGTCACGCAAGTCGCATCGTCGATCGTCGCCGTCTCGACCCCACTCACAGACGTGATCGACTCGAGCGTCGCGAATCCGGACGCAACCATGCCGTTCACCGGGTGACCGCTCGGGACCTTCCGAACACTGCCTCCGAGGTACCGAGCAGGACACGCCAATTGGAACTCCTCGACGCACCGACCATCGCGAGCGCCATGCGGACGCCGCAGCCGAACTCGCCCGCCGAGGCACCGGAGTGCTTCCGCCTCCCCGGACACCGCATCCCTGGTCTTCACGGACCGAGACACCGACTACCAGAACGCCCGATCGTCTCCAGGTCGACACACACTTCAGAAGCTGAAGCTGGTTGGCGCGAGGTATTCCGATCGCGAATCGACTGGCGCACACCAAGTCACCAGTGAGTCGAACACCCAGCTTGCGCGGCTGATACAGAGGGCCACGGCCGTGGATCTCGGATGGGACTCGCAGCTGCTATCGGTGTTCCGGGACACTCAGGGCCACAAAACGATTGCCACACACTGGTACCCCGAACCTGGCAGAAGCTGACGCGATCGCGTCGGTGAACCTTGTCAGCATCCCGGGAAGTCACCGGAGGCACGTCCGAGAAGCCGGCCCTCTCAGGGGAAGATTCCGGAGCCGCTCGGTTTCGGTGCAGCCATGACCGACCCCTCCTCGATCGGCCCGGAGCTGTATCTCCATTCCCCGGTTACCGAGACCGTGTAGTTCTGCATCTCCAGCGCACAGCCACCCACTACAGCTGCCTCGTCGTGGACGCTGTCCACAATGCGATTCAGGGGTTCGGGATGGCTCGAGCGTTCAGATCGGACGCTCGGCATGAGTCGCCGAGCCCGCAATCCTCGTCGGCTTCGGGCGGTGGGCCACAGGCACCAGGCACTACAAGGTATCTCAAGCGCGGCGACGCGCAGCAGGCCCGCACGCAGCACCACCGGAAGATGCGCATGAGTGAGCGGTATTGACGCACAATTCCACGCCTACCACGTCGGACACCCACCGGCCTCGCTCAGCTCCGGCCGAATCGACCGTCCTCGTATACGCGCGCACGTGTTCCGTGTTCCGATCCGGCGAACACGGCCTCGGGTTCCGCACCCAGACCTCGGGAAAGGATCGCGTGGCCGACAACGCCGCAGCTATTGAACAAGGATCCTGGCTCCACAGAACCGTCACGTGTCGACTCTCCCATGCATCACCTCGCCATTCGACGACCTCGCGTCGGCCTCATCGACCGTGATCGGACCACAGTCGTCCCGAGCGGCAGACCACCACTACGCAGTGGAGTCCCCCGTTGTGCTGACGGAACAGCCATGCTCTTCTGATGCCCCGCGGTTGACGGATCCCCGAGTCGGTTTCGTGCCCGAGCCCCTTCCGGTTCCTCCCCTCCCCTACAGGAAGGGCTCTGGCGTGTCCGTATCGCCGAAACGAACGCACCGGCAAAGCAGCTCCGTCATCTGAACGGACGGCGCGACCCGGACCCTTTCCGAAACCCAGCCGGCACCGGGGGTCCGTGCCGGGTCCATCAACAGATCCGGCACCGAACGCCGCGGCGGGTTCGGTGCCGGCACTTCACCTCGACCCGCGATCCGCTGCGGACAACCACCCCGACGGGCACGAGCCGCGAGCCTCTCATCCGGCGCAGGACACCGAGTAGCGCACGGTCGAGAGCGATTCGAGGACAGCGCCACGTCGAACCCTCAGATCGGGACGGCGCCGAGTAGTGCCCGACACTCATTTCCGAAAATCGACGCTGAATATCGTCCTCGGCCGTGGACAGCCGCTCTCGACGCACGCGAAAATAAAATTTGAGTCGCTGCGCGATCACGGACCGGAGATGTGGTGAAATAAACCACATCGATACCCACCGAAGGGAGGAGCCGGAACTTACCGACGAGTAATAAGTAAATAACTCACAGGGCAGTACAAGACAAAACCCCCTAACGGGGGCTTGTCCTTCGAGAATCTTTCCACCAGGTTCATCGAGTTGTAGTGCAGCTAACCGTGTGTTCAGTTCTCACCACTGTTGGCGCTCGACATGGACCGAAGTTGCCGCTTCGCTCCAAGTACTGCTCCCACCAGGGCTTATCGGTGCTCGATAGGTCCCGCTTTCTTGGAGGGACATACCGTGCTTGGTACGTCTCAGGGTAACTCATGCCCTGACACAGATACAACAACTTCCACAACGACACGCCGCGAATTTTCCGCACCAGTCGCGCCGGATGCCGCAACTCACCAATCCCCCACTTCCCATGACCTCGCCTATTTGGATGCAATAACTCGCGCACAAGAAAACGTGGCGCGAGTCGAGGAAATCAATATCGAAAGCGACCAACGCGGTCGAACCTGGTCAATTCCGGTACCACCAGAAATGCAGTCGACCACCCCCGTCTGGTCCGGACGAGCAATCTGGCAACGCCAAGTCCGAGAAATTCTGAATAGCGACTCGGGCATTCAAGAATGCCGGCGCCACAGCATCGACCCAGAACGCGTCTTCGCCGTTGCGGTATGCATGGCCGCCGTAGCCGACCAGCGCACCGGACGCCGCGTCACCGCCTCACGGGAGACCCTCGCCGAGCGAGCCGGCGTCTCGATCACTGTCCTCAAGCGTGCACGGCGCGTTCTGTCCGAACTGGGGATGGCTCACGAGATGGTCCGGGGCCGATTCCTACGCACAATCGAACAGTGGGCCGCCGAAGCCCATCACGGACGTAAACAAGTGAAGGCGACAAGCGTCTGGGCCCTGACCTCCCCCAGATCCGTCGTGATTCGCGTTACCTCCGCTGGCTCGCCCACGGACACTCCACCCACTACACGCGTCGGGAACGCCTCACGCGACCCCCGCACCCCTACCCCACCGATTCATCCACAATCCCGCACCGGTGGCCCCCAATCTCTTGGTGTTGTTTTATGTAGTTCTACTTCCGTCAGGAAGTACAAGACAACGCGCGCGCGAACGCACGCGGCCGGAGCTTCCCCTTCCCACAACGAGAATCCTCGACCGATTCAGCTTCAGAAGGCCGCTGCCGAGCTAATTTCCCTTGCCCCATCTCTAGATACCGGAAGACATATCGGATCCGTCTGCGACGCACTCAGGGACCATTGCGTCGATACGACTCGCTGGACAGGACGCGATATCGCGAGAACCCTCAACGAAGACACCAAGCTTCGCGGCTGGACCTGGCCTGAACGGGGCTCGCTTAGGCACCCCATCAGGTTCTTGCGCTGGCGCCTGGCGCGCATTGATTGGTCCGGCCCCTCCCCCTCCGAACGCGCCCGCGCGGCCAAACTGGAGCGGCACCTGGAACGCCGGCGAGCTTCCGTGACGGCGTCCGACCGCGACATGCGAATCGCCTCTACAAGCACGAGGATGTCGGTCATGAATCAGATTCGAGAAGCCCTCTCCCGCAGGCGAAGCAATCCCTCCGGTAGCGCTGTGAGGTAGGCACGCTCCCCGTCCGACGAAAACACGGGAGCCTCCTCTCCCCCACCGGCTCGTCGTTGGCGGTGTTTCGTGATAGCGAGATGCGACTCATGGCTGTTTACCGCGGTAAACAGCCATGAGTCGCGGTGCTTCTGACATGTCCAGAACGGTCGCGCGTGTCCACCAGTCCTCCGCGTGGTTTACCGCGGTAAACCACGCCGACGAAGTACGGTCGCGACGAACCGCCGGAAGCCCGTTACGTCCGCGTGCGGGCCCGGGCGGGCCATCCTCAGGGATCGCCGTGGACTTGGAGCTGCCTGGGCGGCTCCTGTCGATCAACGCCGACGGCTCCCCTGGGTCTCGTGGTTTACCGCGGTAAACCACGAGACCCAGGCTTGTTCTTGCTTCGGGCAACGGCCACATCATCGTCCGTGTTTACCGCGGTAAACAGGGTTTCGGATCGTTGCCCCGACGCGGAGAGCCGTGAACTATTGACGACTCTGGCTTGACGGTAGTCGCCTGTAGCGGCGGTGCTCACGGAGATGCTTTCCCGCGAGCACCGATCGAGCTGGTGTGGGATCCGCTCAGCAGGTCGTAACACTATGCGCCAGCCTATAGGTGCCTACGTGAAGTGATCGGTTCAATCCAGTGCTGCGGTTTACCGCGGTAAACCGCAGCATGTGCACCACTCGATGACTCTCGTCGGATACCGAGTGTCGCGTCGAGTCGCCGGTATGCGATCGAGTGCGTTTGTCGCATCTCGTTTACCGCGGTAAACGGGCTGAGAAGATCGCCGTGGTGACATCGCATCACCACGTATGCGCTGGCACCCCG
>NZ_JADZGH010000266.1:3607-9185 GCF_015865005.1 Rhodococcus sp. CX | reverse complement strand
TGTTTACCGCGGTAAACCGGCAGCAGGCGCCGGAGGTGACGCTGCAACGGAAGATTCGAGCTGATGGACGACCGGTCCGATGTGGCGTGGGGGCTCACCGGTTTACCGCGGTAAACACCGTGTGTCGGCTGGCGACGATCGAGAGCGTCGATGGTGGCGAAGATCCATCATCGCGCCGACGCGCGTAGCCGGATTGAGTTTACCGCGGTAAACCGGAAGCGGCGGTATCCGCGTTTTCAACGCGACGGAAGGAGTTGCCTCGCCGAAGACGGCGTGACCCGGCCGCGCCCAGGAGCGATGCAGGGGGCTGGTTTACCGCGGTAAACCAGCCCGAAGACACAGGTCTCACACCCGCCTCCGCCGAAGAGATGGCGAACTCGGCAACAACCCTCCGAACTCTTGGCTTCGAGAACTAGCAGGTTGCTCCGGCTGACATTGTTTACCGCGGTAAACAGCTGTAGGTCAGCCCGCCGACATTGCATTCGCTGGACTGGCGGCTGTTAGCCTCCCGTCGTCGGCGTCAGACGGCGCCTGCACCAGCACCGCACACCCGGACCGGTTTACCGCGGTAAACCGAGATCACGCCGAAGGGTAGCCCTTTGCTCCTGCCGTCAGAGTGTTTGTAGCGAGGAAGTGCCCCGGGCGGCTCGGTTTACCGCGGTAAACATCTCGTGCCGCGGAGAGCTCGGGGCCGGCGTGGAGGCAAGTCTGCGGCGGAGATCCTTCGAGGTTGTGGAACGGATGGCTTGAGGTCACGTTTGCTGCGGCAAACCGGGGGAGAGGTATCCCTGATCTGTTGCACTCGGAAGCGGCGTGCCACACATGGCTGTCGGCGGGAAGGGGCCCCGACGCCATAGACGTGAACCGGTTCATCGCGGTAAACCAGGAAGTATCCTCCGAGGGAAAGGTCACCGCCTCAGACTTCCCGGCACGCCGAACAGGAAGTCGGGGTTCTCGTTTACCGCGGTAAACCGCGCCGAACACGTCGGAACAGACTCGTCGACATCTGCAGAAGGTTGGTGCCTTCAGCGCCGAACAGGCCGAACCACCGACTCCTGTCCCTAGGTACTTTGCCGCGCGGAACGCGTGCGGGCCGCCGGGCAACGTCGATGCGCGTGCACGAGGCTAGGCGGAGATCCCATCGTGGAACCGGCGCGACCAAGTCTTCCCCTGGTTTACCGCGGTAAACCAGGGGAGTGGTGTGCCTGAGCGGCAGCCCTCGAGTGGGGAGTCCCACGTTTCGCCGACACCAGAAGCCGACGCCAGAACACGATGCCCGGTGATGAGGGCTCGGTTTACCGCGGTAAACCACTAACACCCGCCGGCCCATGGTGGTGTTCGCCTCGGTCTTCGAGAAGCGCTGTACATGTTGACCGCGGGGAACCATGTCGATAATGTCGGCGTTCTTCATCGACTGCGACAATGGAGCGATGCCACGGATCCTGCCGGCACAGCTGCTACCTGTCGGTCTTGCTGGTTTACCGCGGTAAACGATGTGGATCACTCTTCGTGCCCTTGAGATGCTCGCACGAAACTGCGGCGAGAGCCGTCACTGAGTCTCGGGTTTACCGCGGTAAACCGGGGGAGTGGCATCCTGGACAGGTCGTCCGGGCGCGGTTGGCCCCGCAGTCGTAGCACGAAGGCGATGTCCGCGGCGACGGGCCGGTCGGTTTACCGCGGTAAACCAGTCGTACCTCTTCCCGTGTCGCTGCAGTTCCGCGAGACGGGAAGAGCCCTGAATGAAGGCCTGGTCCGGGCATCGCTGTCTGCTGGGCACAGGTCCGGCCGACAAGGTGGCGCGGAGTTGAATCGAGGTGGCCTGTCTGTTCTGTAGCGGATTTCTCCGACACGATGGAGCCCGGTGCCGGTGAAGTCTCGGGGGAGTCGCAGCTTCGAACGACCATTGCTACCTCCGGTGCAGGACGGGTCGTTTACCGCGGTAAACCACCACAAGGTCGGTCGACCGGTCGGGGTGGCAAGCGATCACGCGGGAAGTATCGGACTCGTATTCCGTGATTGCACCGTAGTACGAAGGCTTCGCGGCCATTTCGGTAGCGGAAGTAGGCATTTCGCGATCGGCCAGGACTCGATAGGAGTGCTGACCCGCGCACATATCCGTCACAGTGACGAAACTGGGTGGTGTAATCCGGTGCCGGAAAGTCGGTCAGGGCAGATGTGCGAGGCACGTTTCGCACAGGTATGCCCGATTCGGAAGGCGACACGCCGATGGCGCTCGAGAAATCTCGAGAAATTTTGGGCGCCAAGAGGATCGGAACTCAGCGTGGGGGAAGGTCGTCGCGGCCCCACCGTCCGCGCCCAGGGCGACTCGCCATCCACTCGTCCACGGTCTCGGGAAGCCAGCCGAGCTTGGGCCCGATCTCTGCATCTGCTTGCGGCAGAACACCTTTGCGGAGATAGCCCTTCGCGGTGTTGTACGCGATCCCAACACGGTCGGCGAACTCGTGCAACGTCAGGTATCGGACCATGCCGGGGATCATACTGCCCGGTTGCACAATAGACCCACGCAGATCTATTGTGCAGAGCGACGCAATCCACCAAAAATGGTCTCAAACCCATTACAGTGGAAGCGCAATCGCCGCCTCGACCGGAACGTGGTGGTGCAAGTCCGAAGTAGCCCCCTCGGGGGTGAAGCATACGGAGGGTATCCCAATGGCTGTGCATGTCATGCTGAATCAAAAGGGTGGGGTCGGAAAATCCACCCTGACAATGAATCTGGCCGCAGTGAAAGCCGATGTCCTCACCTCCGGCGAAGATGACGACGTGCAGTCCCCGGTCGCGGCGATCTCCGTCGACCCCCAGGGCTCGGCGGTTTGGTGGGCCTCGCGAGTCGAAGAACTCCCGTTCCTGATCGACCAGGTCCACGACAACCTTGAGGTCCTGCGCAACCTCGACAAACTCCCCGGCATCAAACACGTCTACGTCGACACCCCCGGCTGGATCGACCTGTCCGGCAACGACGACGGCACCGACCCCCTCGGGGCCGGCACCTCCGGTGACGCCCTGCGCGCCGTCCTCGATGTCGCCGACCTGGTGATCGTGCCGATCGAACCCGAACCGCTGTGCTTCGACCCGACCGCCCGCACCATCAAGCAGGTCCTCGAACCTCTCGGCAAGAAATTCATTGTCGTGGTGAACAACTGGGACCCGCGGGACGGAAAGGTCGACCTCGACCAGACCCGGGAATTCGTCCAGGCGAACGGCTGGCCCCTCGCCCGCACCGTCGTGCGCCACTACAAGGTGCACACCCGCGCCGCCGCCGAAGGTCGGGTCGTCACCGAGTACGAAACCAACCGGGTCTCCCTCCAGGCCCGCGAAGACTTCTACAAACTCAGCCTCGAACTCGCGGACGGCGGCCGCTGATGGCCCCCAAGGGAGGGCGCGCGAACTTCGCTTCGCTGGTCGGCGCAGTCGGAGACAACTCACCGGTCGACCGCAAGCGAACCGTGAGCCCCAAGCCCGTCACGACCGAGCCCGTCGACGGCCAGTTCCTGGCCGATGTGCCGGTCGCCGAGCTCGTCGCCAACCCGCGCAATCCCCGCGACGAGGTCGGCGACCTGTCCGATCTGTCAACCATCACCGATCGGCAGCTGCAACCCGGAACGGCCGTCAGCCGGGCCGCGTGGCTCAAACTGTGGCCCGAGGACGAAGTCGAGATCGGTCCCGCCAAGTACATCGTCGTCAACGGAAACCGGCGCCTGGCCGCTGCCGTCAAGTACGGCCGCCCCGGTCTTGATGTTGTCGTCCGAGACAGCATCGCCGTCAACAAGGGGGAGATCCTCTGGGCGGCGACCAGCGAGAACATCGACCGCCGGGACTTCGACGTCCTCGAAGAAGCCAAGGCCGTCGAGCTGATGGTGGCCGAGTTCGGCAGTGCCGACGCCGCCGCGACCAAACTCGGACGCTCCAAGGGATGGGTGTCCCAGCGCCGCGCACTGCTCAAACTCGCACCAGAACTCCAAGCGGCGCTGCGCGCCGGCGATCTCGCGATCCGGCACGCCCGCTCGCTCGCCAAGGTGCCCCTCGAGGACCAGGTCGCAGCATGGGAAGCCGCGCAGAACCCGGAGTCGGACAAGTCCACAGCCGACGCCGGACCGGCCGATTCCCAGCCGAATACGCCCACGAAGGACGATCCCGACGAGTCGGCGCCGATCGAACCCGCCGACAAGGTGGTGCAGGCACTGAAGAAGTTGTCCGTCGACCCGGCGGTCCTCGCTGCCGCCGTGCGTAAGCACTACTCCAACGACGAACAACGCGCACTCATCGACGCTCTCGGTCTCCGCTAGCCGATTTGCGTTCGTGGACAAGATGATTCCGCAACCAGCCGGACTCCCACCGGCTGGTTGCGGGACACCGTGCCGCGACCCACTCCCATCCGGCGCCTTCGATCACCGTCCGCGCACTTCACGCGGTCACACCCTCATGCGAATCCCTGCGGAGCCCCGATGAGCCGAAACAACGAACAGTTCACGCTCTTCGATGTCGAACCCGAACCCGACACCGAACACACCGACGTGCCCGCCCCACCCGATGCCTCGACATCCGTGGAATCGGATCGGGTAGAGGACGACGTAGTCGACCACAATCGCACCGAAACCCACACCACGACCGATCCGGCCCCCGACGACACCGGCACCGACACAGACCCCGACAGCGACCAAACAAGCGACGACACCCAGCCGAACACAGAAAACACCGACGACCCGAAACCCTGGGAATCCCTCCCCACCGGCACGGACGCCGACGGACACGCCCTCATCGTCACCGCCGAAGCCACCTACAGTCCCTCCGGCGCCCGACTCACCGGCCCCGTCGACACCATCGACAAGCTGGACAAGCTGATCCACTGGGCAGCCCTGACCCCACACGGTCTCACCGCCCAGGTGTGGTTCGTCGGCATCGACTCCTGCGCCCGACTCGGCTGGACGATCGACCCCGGCAGCGAAGACGACGTCGACGACCTCGAACAGCTGCGCCGCCGCGCGGCCGCGGACCTGACCCAGGCCGTCGCCGCGACGCTGCCGCCGCTCATCGCCGCCGGCTGGGAGCTGCGCGGCGATCCCGGCTTCGTCGTGCACCTCAAACGTCAGCTCGGCAAGGCCACCCAAATGGTCGACCTCATCCTCGAACCGTACGTATGGACATACTGGAACAAGGACTTCGGCTGGGGCAACCGAGTCGGGGACATGGGCATCCTCGGCTCCCCGACCGCCGGCACCTACCTGCCCGACGACGACCTTCCCGCCGCCCGCGAGCTCGGCCGCCGCCTGGCCTGGTCCGCCAAACACCTCGGCACACTGCCCGGCCCCACCCCGGCCCGCACCGGCGCCGCGATCCTCGACAAGATCCGCCGCGAACGCACCCAGAGCGGCAAGGGCATCGTCGTCACCGCCGCGGGTCCGGTCCCACCGATCGACGGCGCCCCCCGCAGCGATCTCGAACCTGCAGCCGGTTGGTCCCGGATTCCCGATGACGATGATCTCGACGGGGTGACCCGGCTGGTCACCATCGACCAGCGCGCTGCCTACCTGGCCTCGGCCGGGATGCTCTCGTTCGGCTA
>NZ_JADZGH010000266.1:1728-3597 GCF_015865005.1 Rhodococcus sp. CX | reverse complement strand
CGCGGCCGCCGCCGCGGTCGACAAGCCGGCGTTCGGGATCTGGCGCGTGACCCTGCCCGCCGCCGGCCAGTACGCCCTGCCGGACAAGCTCCCGCTGCCGCACCCAGCGATGCTGCACGATCAGCCGGTGCGGACCTGGATCACCACCGTCAGCCTGGAAGGACTGTGCGCGCCGATCGCCGACGGCGGAATGGGCCTGGACGTCGACGACCTCGACGTCACCGACGCCTGGGTCTACGAGGAACAGGGCCGGGCCCTGGACAAGTGGGCGAAGATCCTGCGCGAGGCCCGCACCGTCGCGGTCGAGACCGGGGATGTGGCGATGAAGCGGTTCCTCGGGGCCTGCTACAAGGGGTACGTGGGTCGGATGGTCAACCCCGACATGTGGACCGCCAGCCGGATGCAACACCACCACCAGCCGTTGTGGCGGGCGGCGATCATGGCGCACTGCCGGTGGCGCGGGCGCCGGGTGGCGATGCGCATCGCCCGCGAGACCGGACGGTGGCCGATCCGCACCATGACCGACTCCTGGGTGTATCTGCTGGGGGAGGGCCAGGACATCGCCGACGACAGTGCCGCCCTCGGCAAGATGACCCTCGAGAAGCAGGTGGAGCTGACCGACGAGATGATCCTGGCGTTCGCCGCCGCCGAAACCACCCACGAGGTCCGGCTCGCGATCGCCGCGGCCTACGGCACCGACACCGACGAGGAGCAGTAGATGGCGCTGCACCTGCCCAAGCCGCGCTCGAAGTCCGTGCCACAAAAAACAATCGGTCTCGACGGCATGCGCGTCACGGTCGCGGCCGCGGCGGCCGACGGCATTGCCCGGGCGCAGGAAACCAGCCGCGGCCTGGCGGGCCTGACCGCACGGGTCTCGGTCCGGCAGCTGCGCAGCGAGATCGGCAATGACGGACTGCGGCAAGCCGCGATCGATGCCGGCCGCACCCCGCCCTCGGACCGCACCTTGCGCCGCTGGGCGCAGCAGGGCCGCATCCCCCATCCCGAGGTCGTCGAACTGGCGCAGCGCCGCGCCGCAATCGCCCGGCTCGGGGGTGTCAACGCGGTGGCGCAGCAGATCGGCCGCAGCCCCTCGTCGGTGCGTAAGTACATGGCGGGCAAGACCAACGAACTACGCAACGATGCGAAGTCCAAGCTCAAAGCCGCCAAGGCGGACGACATCATGCGCAAGGCCGGAGTTCTCGAACCCGACGGGACACCGAAGGTCGCCACGATCCGGGTCACCGGCCGCGTCCATGTCCGCAATGGCGACGAGATCGGATACGACTACCGCACCCGCACACTGGATTTCGGGAACTCAGATGTCCCGTTCAGTGCCGAGGAGTCACGCGAACTCGCTGCGGCCCTGGCCAACGACGATCAGGCTCGTGTGGTCGCGATCCTCGAGCGCCACGCGACCCTGGACTATCCGGAGAACAAGGGCTTCGATGTCTACGGCGACCAGTTCGGCTTTCACTTCGACGCCATCGACAAACTCGACGTCACCTGGCGCTGATCCGGGAATCGAGGCTTGCTCCGAACCTCGACCCAACTCGCTGAGTCTGCGGATCCCACCAAGTCCACGTCGATCGGGAAGTGGCATCCGGGTCGTTCCATCCAGTACATCGGCGACGCGCGACAGCGTGGCCCCGAGTTGCACCAGTTTAGACGATATGAGGGGCTGGGCTGGGGCCTCACTCACATGTGAACGTGGGTTGCCGGCAGGAAACGGGTCCTGGCCGGTAGAGCCACAAGATGTGGGAGGCTCCAGCGATGAATCAGCGTACGAGTATCGGACTGGACGTGCACGCACGAGGGGTGGTCGCCTGCGGCCTCGACGGTGCGACCGGTGAACTGTTCGAACGCCGTTTG
>NZ_JADZGH010000266.1:0-1718 GCF_015865005.1 Rhodococcus sp. CX | reverse complement strand
CCGGTGGCGGTGACGTACGAGGCCGGTCCGACCGGTGACGGGCTCGCCCGCTTCCTGGCAGCGGCAGGTATCGAGTGCCTGGTGGCGGCACCGTCGACGCTCCAGTGTCCGCCGGGCGAGCGGATCAAGACCGACACACGCGATGCGCGGCACCTGGCCCGACTGCTGCACCTGAAGGCAGATCTGCGAGGTGGCGGTGCCCAGCGTCGAACAGGAGGCCGCCCGCGATCTGGTGCGGGCCCGCGAGGACGCCCGACGCGACCTCATGGCGGCCCGACATCGGGTCTCGAAACTCCTGCTGCGACAAGGGATCGTCTACTCCGGTGGTCACGCGTGGACGAAGGCGCACGACACCTGGCTGCGTGCCCAGCGTTTCGACACCCCCGGTCTGCAACTGGCGTACGACAGTGCCTACGATGCCGTGGCTGCGGCGGTGGACCGGCGGGATCGCCTCGATGCGGCGATCGCGGCGATGGCCGAGAACAGCGACTACACGCCGGTCGTGACTCGGCTCGGCTGCCTGCGCGGAGTCGGGGTGCTGACTGCGTTCGCGTTGGCCGTCGAGATCGGGGACTGGCAGCGCCTGACCGGCCGCTCGATCGGCGCCTACCTGGGGTTGGTGCCCACCGAACATTCGTCCGGCGCGAGCAGGTCGCAGGGGCCGATCACCAAGTCCGGCAACGGCCATGCCCGGCGGTTGCTGATCGAGACAGCCTGGCACCACCGGCCCCGGTATCGTCCCGGTGCGGATCTGCGGCGTCGTTGGGACCAAGCGTCTCCGGCGGCTCGGGCCCGCGGACAGCGAGCGAACCGGCGGTTGCACGCCCGCTCGGTCGGGTTCGACCTGCGTCGTAAGCGCCCGGCACTGGCGAACACTGCGATCGCCCGTGAACTCGCCGGCTGGTGTTGGTCACTGGCTGTGCTCGATCCGCGAAGGCCCGGTTCCACGCTCCGCGTCCGCCGCGAGTGTGGTCGTCGCCCCGTCGGGCGGCAAGGTCGGTTCTCCTCGCTGCGCTGCGGGGACTCCACCTTGCCCCCTCTCCCGGTCCCGACGACCGGACGCGCAAGGACCACCGGCGAGGAACCTGCACGACGTCCGGCGTGAATCACGCGGTGGTGACGGCAGCGCCCGGGAGTGATCCACGAGCACACTATGAGCAATCCCCAACGGTACGTTGGGATCACGCTCAACTTTAGACAAGCGACCCACTCCAGCCGAATAGCCGTCCTGCGGTACCCAACCCGCGAATATCAGAGTTGACCACGCGTCGAAACCGACACGCTCGCCACCACCCAAGGTTCAGCCGGACCCCAGAGGCGGCGCCCACAACGACGGTCCTGGACGCCGCCTCACTACGCACTCTTGACAAAGCGACGTCCATATCAGTGTGCCATTTTCCGCACACGCAGCGCCGCTACCTGCACAGATACGCCGCACCATCCCGGAAATCGGCTCACCTGGTGCAAGTCAGACATCCCGTCGGTAGCTCCCATTAGGTCAGACCGATACCGACGAGAACCAGCAGGTCACAGACGTGAGCCGTCGATCATCCCGAAAACGTGAGCCAACTCAGGACCGACCGCGGTGCATGCGTGTCTTGCCGCGGTTACGCGCGGGGTCAACCTGTCCATCGACGAAGGACTCGCCGTCGAGGCCGCGTGGTTCGCGGGACTGTCTGAATAACGGTGGATCCGGGTTGGCCTGACACGCCGAGCAG
>NZ_JADZGH010000001.1:0-2357 GCF_015865005.1 Rhodococcus sp. CX | reverse complement strand
AACGGGGAGGGTCGCTGCGCTCCCCTCCAGGGAGCCGCTGCGCGGCTCGCCGTACCTCACCTCAGGCTGCCGTCGAACGCGTCGCTGCGCTCCGCTCGAAACCGAAATTGCAGTATCACCAACAACTTTCATCGTACCTTCTCCCATCCCCCACGCCCGAGCGAGAGACCGGGACGCGCTGCGCGCGCCGCAGTCCGACCCGCTCCGTCGCTCCCAACCCGTCCCGATGCCATGCCTCCATCATACCCCATCCCCCAATCTACACATCGACACGACACGAACCAATAGAAATCGAAATATACACGTGCACAACAGAAATAGTCGATAAGAGGGGACTCTGGCGAGCAGAGTATCCGGATTTGGTTACCCACCAAACGATTTAACAACATATGTTGTGCAACAACAGAATTAAAAAACCCTCACAAAACCGGCATCGAGCCCACATCCGCACCAACCCCACGACCCGCCGGCCCAACCCAGCACATGCCACCACCCCGGCTCACACAACACGAAACCCCCGCATCCCACCCCGGGATACAGGGGCCCACCCACACCGCACCAATCGAGAGACCGACTCAGCCCTTCCGGGGCACCGATCGCCCCGAAGCCGAAGCAACGATGTCGACCAGGACTGATACGAATATCGTTGGGCGGCACACATCTTCGCCCGCAGTCCGGTCGAGGCGGTGCGGACACCGGCACGTGAACGGCTCAGCGCTAGCCGCAAAGCCGTCACTGCCGCAGTCGCGGCGTACCGGAAATCCGCCGAGAAGGCCGGTGTCGAGGAAGGCGAGATCGGACCGGTGTGTCCGCCGGAGGTGTTCGAACGGGACGGCTGGGCATGCAGGATCTGCTCCGAGCCACTGAATCCGGAGGCGAACCCACGCACACGGGAGGCTCCGGTCCTGCACTATCTCGTACCGATCGCGGCCGGCGGGGATCACCTCGAGGACAACGTGGTAGCCGCGCACCGTCGTTACGCCCGAGCCTCCAAGCCGGGGAAGCGCTGATCCGGGCAGACCGACACCGAACCTGCCGCCCGAGGTAGTAATGACACGCTCCCGGACGCAGTGGTCGGCGACAGACGTAGGGACCCTGGTGGATCAATCGCCACCGCGGGCGAAGGGATATCGATGCCAGCCTCGATCACGCTCTCGGCCAGATCATTCCGTCTGCTTCGGGTGCGCGGTACCTGCGTGCTTCAACCACAATGTGCGCCGCTCGACGTCCATCAGATACCAGATCCGCCCGCCGGCAGTGACCTCGTACTGCCACTGCTCCATCTCCACACCATTGTGCACCCCGGTCGCGAGCTTGCCCTTCAACCGGTGATGACGCGTCGTCGGTTCCTGCTCGACCTCGCGGCGACGCATCTCCTCATAGGCCACCAAGGTGTTCGCTGCGGCCTGCCGACACAACTCGTCCCAGCCTTTCGCGGCCTCACCGGTGGCGAACCTCAGATCCCACAGGGAGCCGGCCGCCGGTGGCGCGACACGCTCGCCTCGCTTGGGACTCACAGTTCCGGTGCCGGGACGGCGCCGAAGTCCCCTTCGGACGGCGTCGAGAGCATGCGGGCGAGCTCCGGATCGGCATACACCTCCGCGGTATGCCGCCACGTCTCGATAGTGCGGGCGATAGGAGCCGGATTGTCCAGCGACGAACCAGCCCGCAGCGACGCAACCAACTCGTCGATGAACTCGGTAGCCTCCTCGTGCGACAGGTAGCTCACCCACGGAAATGCCGCCTCGACGACGGTGCGGACCAGGTCCCGGTTGCCCGTGTGCAGCAGCGCGCCGACCATCGCCGTCGCGGCGGCCAGGACCTCGTTCTCCTGCTCCGCACGCGTTGCCGTCATCAAGACCAGATCCTCGGCGTCGCGTCGGGTCACGCGTAGCGGGCGCGCGCCCGAACGCTGCCACTCGGACAGCGTCGCCTTCCCCTTGTTCTGGATATCCGAGAACGGAACCTCACGCACCGACATACTTTCAATCTACTTTTAAAGTATCTGTTCGGCAAGTCCCCGCGATGACACACCCGTTACCTTCTTCGTAGTCCCGCACCGCGGGGCCACGGTCACCAAGTTCGGTATGACTTCTTGCCCCTGTCTCTCGAATGATCCGGGGGTGGTGTCGCCGAGCATGGTGACGTCGATGGACCGCTGATAGGGACAGAGCCGCCTGTTTGCGTCGGACACCGGGCAGGTCTCTTCGCGGGCGTGGGTGCCGGGTACCGACGTCGGATCGGTGACCGTCCGGAGCGAAACGAAAGGCACGCTTCATGAACCCCACCTACGCCGTGTTCTGCGGCATCGACGTGGGCAAAGGCGAACACCACGCCGTCGGACTCGACCCCGCCGG
>NZ_JADZGH010000066.1:1746-7945 GCF_015865005.1 Rhodococcus sp. CX | reverse complement strand
GGCATGGCGGGCCTCCTGCTGCAGGCGCTCAACCCCGGCATGATGCGGCTGTTCGAGCACGCGTCGGCCGCGTACGCCGATCCGAAGGGCCGAGACGAACGCACCGGCCGCTATCTCGACACGGTCATGTTCGGCGACAAGGCCCACGCGGATGCCGCCGCCGCGTCGGTGCGACGCATGCACGCGCACGCGGTCTGGGACGACCCGCACACCGGCACCACGTTGCGCGCCGACGAGCCCGCGTGGATCGACTGGACCCACAACGCCCTCGCGTTCGCGCTGCTGCGCGGTGCGGAGGCCTTCGGCCTCGAGTTGACCCCGGCCGAGCAGGACGCGTTCGTCGTCGAGCAGCACATCGCCGCGGAACTCGTCGGCGCAGACCCTGCCCGCCTGCCCGCGACCCGCGCCGACCTCGAGGCCTACGTCGACGAGCAGCGCCACTGGCTGTCACTGTCCCTCGCGGCCGCCGAGGTGACGCACGCCCTCCGCAAGCCGAGCCTGCGTGGCAACCCGGTGAAGGTGTTCACCTTCGTCGTCGTGCAGGACGGCATGCTGTCGATCCTGCCGGAGTGGGCGCGCCTGATGTACGGCATCGAGGGGCGCCCGATGAACCTGCGCGCCGCCGCGCGCACCACCAAGCGCCTGATCGGCATCGCCCGCAAGAACGAGTCGTACGACAAAATGGTCGCCGAGATCACCACCCGCATCGACGAGACGCCGTACCGCAAGGTGCGTGCGCGCAAGGCCTGAGCTCCGCAGCCGCACAGCACGAAGGCCCCCGGGGGGTGGGGGCCTTCGTCGAGCTCGAACCGTGTACGGCCCGGGGTTACAACAGATTCGACAGGAACGTCTTGGTGCGCTCGTGCTGCGGGTTGGCCAGCAGCGCACGCGGATCCCCGGCTTCGACGACGACACCGCGGTCCATGAACACCAGCTGGTCGGCGACCTCCCGCGCGAAACCCATCTCGTGGGTGACCACGATCATGGTCATGCCGCCCTTGGCGAGGTCCTTCATCACCGACAGCACCTCCCCCACCAGTTCGGGGTCCAACGCCGAGGTCGGTTCGTCGAACAGCATCAGTTTCGGTTCCATCGCCAATGCCCGTGCGATCGCGACCCGCTGCTGCTGACCGCCGGACAACTGGGCCGGATAGGCGTCGGCCTTGTCGGCGAGACCGACACGGTCGAGCAGTTCGCGGGCCCGTTCGGTGGCTTCGCTGCGGCGCTTCTTCTTCACCAGGACCGGCGCCTCGACGACGTTGGCCAGTGCGGTCCGGTGCGGGAACAGGTTGAAGTGCTGGAACACCATGCCGATGTCGCGGCGCTGCTTGGCCGCCTCCCGCGGGTGCAGCTCGTGCAGTTTGCCGCCGCGCTCGGCGTAGCCGACCAGGGTGCCGTCGACGTACAGGCGTCCGGCGTCGACCCGCTCGAGGTGGTTGATGCACCGCAGGAACGTGGATTTCCCGGAACCCGACGGACCGATCAGACACGTCACGTTCCCGCGCTCGACCTGGAGCGAGATGCCCTTGAGCACCTGGACCGCGCCGAAGTTCTTGCAGACCCGATCGGCCTGGACCATGGGCGTCACTGTGCGTCACCTCCGGGTGCGATGCCGCCGCCCCCGTGACCGGGCGGCAACGGTTTGCCCTGCGCGTCGGCGAGGGCCTGCAGCTGGCGGGCGGTGAGTCGGCGGCTCAGGCCCTTCGAGTAGTGCCGTTCGAGGAAGTACTGGCCGACCATGAGCACGCTGGTGATCGCGAGGTACCAGGTGGCGGCGACGAGGAGCAGCGGGATGGGCTGGAAGTTGGCGCCCGAGATGTCGCGCGCCCGGCCGTAGAGCTCCAGCGTGTACGGCACGGCGGCGACCAGCGAGGTGGTCTTGAGCATGCTGATGAGCTCGTTGCCGGTGGGCGGAATGATTACCCGCATCGCCTGCGGCAGGATCGTGCGGCGCATGGTCTGGGACCACGACATGCCCAGGGCGGTCGATGCCTCGGTCTGGCCTTCCGGGACGGAACCGATTCCGGCGCGGATGATCTCGGCCATGTAGGCGGCCTCGTTCAGGCCGAGGCCGATGACCGCGAACAGGAACGCGGCGTTGATGCCCTGCAGGTCGATGTGCACGAACTGGTGCACGAACGGGATGCCCAGGTCGAGCTGCTTGTAGATGGCCGGGAACAGGCCCCAGAACACCAACTGCACGTACACCGGGGTGCCGCGGAAGATCCACAGGTACACCCAGGAGACGGTCCGCAGCACCGGGTTCGGGGACAGTCGCATGACGGCGAGCACGATCCCGAGCAGAACCGCGAGGATCATCGCGAGCACGGTGAGCTGAATCGTCTTCCACGCCGCCGCGGTGATCCGCCGATCGAACAGATACTGCGCGTAGATGTCCCAGCGGTACGCCTCGTTGGTCGCCGCGCCCCACAGGAACAGCGCCACGAGTACGGCGACGACGACACCTGCGATCCACCGTCCGGGCCGGCGCAGCGGCACCGCCTCGATCGGCGCCGGTTCGGTCCCGGCCTGCGGGCCGCTCACGGAGCTCGCCTGCTCGCTCATCGGACCCCTTCCGTCAGCTCGGCGCAGCGTTGATCTGCGCGGTGTCGATCATTCCGTCTTCCATGCCCCACCGCTCCGCGATCTGCGCGTACACACCGGAGTCGATCAGTTCCTGCACGGCCTGCTGCAGGACCGGCCCCAGCGGGGAGTCCTTGGCGACGACGAACCCGTACGGGGCGGCGTCGAACACTTCCCCGGCCGGTTCGAGCCGGCCCTCGCTGCGTTCGATCGCGTACGCGGTGACGGGCGAGTCCGCGGACAGTGCGTCGACGCGGCCGAGGATGAGCGCGTTGGTGGCCTCGTCCTGGCTGTCGTACTTGACCTTGTCGATGGGGGGTTTGCCCGCGGCGACGCACGCCTCGCTCTTGGCCGGTATCTCGTCGATGTCCTCGGTGGTGGTGGTCTGCACCGCGACGCGCAGGCCGCACGCGTTGTTCGGGTCCACGTCGTCGCCGACGCGCTGCGCCCACTGCACGCCGGCGCTGAAGTAGGTGACGAAGTCGACGGACTTCTCGCGTTCCTTGGTGTCGGTGAACGACGACGACCCCATGTCGAACGTGCCGGACTGCACCGCCGGGATGATCCGGTCGAAGTCCGACTCGCTGATGTTCATCGTCACGCCGAGGACGTCCCCGATCGCGTTGAGCAGTTCCACCGCGTACCCGACGATGTTGCCGTCGTCGTCCTTGAACTCGTTGGGGGCGTACGGCGGGTTCGATCCGACCTTGATCTGTCCTGAGGCCGCGATCGACTCGGGCAGCTGTGCCGCGATCTCGTCGACCTTCTCGGCGCGGATCGGGTCACCGGGCGGCACCGTCGCTTCGGTGTTGCTCACGCATCCGGTCGCGACCGCGAGCACCATCGCGAGCGCGAGAATCCACGCCGGGGCACGTCGCCGACGTCGGCGGGCGGCAGGTTCCGATCCGGCGGGTTCGTCCACAATCGAACAGTAACCGGACGGTGGCCGGGTGTCCCGGAATGCGCGCCCCGACATGCACCTCGCCGCCCGTGTGCCCCTCACCGCAGGCGGGTGCGGGCGAGCACGATCTCGGTGAACTCCGCGGTCGAGGCCTGCCCGCCCAGATCGGCGGTCGCGACACCGGAGGCGATGGTCTCCTCGACGGCGTGCTCGATGCGGTGCGCCGCGCGCTGCAGATACGGGAGGTCACCGGTGGTGGCGATGCGATCGAGCAGCATCGCCGCCGATAGGAACAGGGCCGTCGGGTTGGCGCGGTTGCGGCCCGCGATGTCGGGGGCGGCGCCGTGCGCGGCCTGCGCCATCGCCTTCGTCGCGGACGCGTTGATCGACCCGGCGGTGCCGAGCGAGCCGGCGAGTTCCCCGGCGAGGTCGGAGAGGATGTCACCGAACATGTTCTCGGTGACGACGACGTCGTAGTCGCCGCCGTGCCGCACCAGGTGCGCGGCCATGGCGTCGACGTGCTCGTCGTCGACCGCGATGCCGTGATACTGCGCGCCGACGTCGCGGCACACGTCGCGGAACAGCCCGGTGGTCATGGAGAGCACGTTCGCCTTGTGCACGATCGTCACGCGCCGGCGGCGGCGCGCGGCGAGCCCGAACGCGATGTGCGCGATCCGTTCGCACGCGGCGCGGGTGAACACCCCGACGGCCAGCGCGACGTCGGGGGTCGGCATGAACTCGCCCGAGCCGACCGCCATGTTCCGGTCGGCGTACAGGCCCTCGGTGTTCTCGCGCACGATGACCAGGTCCATGTTCGGTACGACCGCGCGCACACCGGGCAGCGCCTTCGCAGGCCGGATGTTCGCGTACAGGTCGAACTGTTTGCGGATGCGGCCGCCGGGGGTGAGTTCGCTGCGGAACGGTTCGGGATAGGACGCGTTGTCGTGCGGGCCGAGGATCCACGCGTCGAGATCGGCGAGCGCGTCGAGCGTGGACTGCGGGAGCGGGGTGCCGTGGGTGGCGATCGCGTCCGCGCCGATGGGCAGTGGCACCCAGTCGATCGCCGGTCCACCGGCCGCGGCGACCGCAGCGTCGACAACCCGCCGGGTGGCGGGCACGATCTCGTGGCCGATGCCGTCACCGACGAGCAGGCCGATGCGGTGGCCGGAGGAGGTGGACGGGTCGGTCGTTGCGGTGGAGTCGGTCACCGCGTAATGATTGCGCACCATGGTGCAGTCCGTGGAACTGCTGCTCGACGATCGGCTCGACGATGCGGTGCGGGCCGAGTGGGATCGGCTGCTCGGCGCCGGGATCAGCAGTGCCGCGCGCGTGCGCACCGAGACCAACCGGCCGCACATCACGCTCGCGGTCGCGGCGTCGATCCCGCCCGGGATCGAGGGGCAGATGCGGGAACGGATCGACGGGTCGCCGATCGAGTTGCGGCTCGGCGGGATCGTGGTCTTCGGTGACCGGCACGCGACGCTGGCGCGGCTGGTGGTGCCGACGGTCGAACTGCTCACCCTGCACCGCGAGGTGTTCGCGCTGCTCGAGCAGTGCCCGGGGATCCCGCCGCACATCCGGCCCGGCGAGTGGACGCCGCACGTGACGCTGGCGCGGCGGGTGCCGGCCGGCCGGATCGGCGCGGCGATCGTCGCGACGCATGCGGCGAGAAACGAACTGGACGGGACGTCGGCGGGGATCCGGCGGTGGGACGGTCAGGCCAAGCGCGAGTGGCGCGTGGTGTGACCGTGCCATGGCTCAGAACCGGTAGTCGCCGAATTGGGTTGTCTCCCTGTGGGTATCGGGAGTCAGATCGGCCAGGGACAGCGCCGTCAGGACGACGAGGACGAGGGCGAAGACTAACAGGGCGGTCATGCGATCCAGCGTGCGCCGCACCGCCTTTCACCGACAGTGGCAGATATGACAGTTATGCTCGTTTTTCTGCCAATCCGGTGGCACACTGGCAGACATGTTGAAGACCGTGGTGGTGCCGCTGCTCCCCCGTATCGAGGCGTTCGAACTCGGCGTCGCGTGCGAGGTGTTCGGATTCGACCGGTCGGACGACGGCCTGCCCACCTACGATTTCACGCTGATCCGGGGCACACCGCTGCCGGTCACCACGCGGTTCGGCTACACCATCGACGTCCCGTACGACCTGGACCTCCTCGACTCCGCGGACCTGATCATCGTGCCCGCCGGCGGCACCGGCGTGGCGACGCCGCAGGACCAGAGCTACGTGTGCGGCCCCGACGACGACACCTGCGACCTGGAACCGCTGTTCGAGAAGTTGCGGGCCGCGGTCGAGCGCGGCGCACGCGTGGCCAGCATGTGCACCGGCGCCTTCACCCTGGCCGCCGCCGGTCTGCTCGACGGACGGCCCTGCACCACGCACTGGAAGCACGCCGCGCGGCTGGCCGAGATGTATCCGGCGGCGAAGGTCGATCCCGACGTGCTCTACGTCGACGACGGCGCGGTGCTCACCAGCGCCGGTACCGCCGCCGGGATCGACCTGTGCCTGCACATCGTCCGCAGCGAACAGGGCGCCCACGTCGCGAACACGATCGCGCGGCGCATGGTGGTGCCGCCGCACCGCGACGGCGGGCAGGCCCAGTACGTCGCGATGCCGTTGCCCGAATGCAAGTCCGAAACCCTTGCCCCGCTTCTCGATTGGATGACCGAGAATCTGGACCGGGAGTTGCCGGTCGCGGTCCTCGC
>NZ_JADZGH010000066.1:0-1548 GCF_015865005.1 Rhodococcus sp. CX | reverse complement strand
CGCGGTGCTGCGGCAGCATTTCCTGCGGGCACGGCACACCACCCCGCAGGCCTACCGGCGCACGTTCCGGACGGAACCGGTGCCGGTCTCCTGAACGGCGCCGGACGGCATCGGGAAGAATCGAGCGTGCCCGGGTGTTGAAGCGGCCGGAGCATCCGATCGAAAGGAACACCGTGGCTACCCAGTCCCTCACGCAGCAGAACTTCGACGAGATCGTCGGCGGCGACGGCGTCGTCCTCGTCGACTTCTGGGCCTCATGGTGCGGTCCGTGCCGGCAGTTCGCGCCGACGTTCGAGGCATCGTCCGAGAAGCACCCCGACGTCGTGCACGCGAAGGTCGACACCGAGGCCGAGCAGATGATCGCCGCGCAGTGGGACATCCGCTCGATCCCGACGATCATGGCGTTCCGCGACGGTGTGCGCGTCTTCAGCCAGGCCGGGGCCCTGCCTCCGGCCATGCTCGAGGAGCTGGTGACCCAGGTCAAGGCCCTCGACATGGACGAGGTGCGCCGGCAGATCAAGGCGCAGACCCCCGAGGCCTGACAGCAAGTTCGCCCAGACGAAAGGCAGCCGCGCGCGTCCTCACGCGCGCGGCTGTCTTTTTAGTCGGCGGGTCTTTCGCTTCCGGTTACGGGCGCAGCAGTTGCCGCACCCGCGCGGCCTCGCGGGTGAGGTGATCGCGCTCCGGCACACTGGGCGCGACCCGCGCGGCCTCGGCATACAGCTCGGCGGCGACGGCCAGGTCACCGGCGCGTTCGTGCAGGTACGCGGCCGCCGCGGTGTACCGCGGAAGGCCGGGATCGACCTCGGCCAGCGCGGCCAGCCCCGCCTGCGGTCCGTCCGCCTCCCCCACCGCGACGGCCCGGTTGAGCCGCACGACGGGGCTGCCGGTGAGGCGCAGCAGCTCGTCGTACCACTCGACGATCTGCACCCAGTCCGTCTCGGCGGCGCTGCGGGCATCCGCGTGCAGGGCGGCGATCGCGGCCTGCGCCTGGTATTCGCCGAGACGGTCGCGGGCCAGCGCGCGCTGCAGGATCGTCACGCCCTCGGCGATCATCGCGGTGTCCCACAGCGAGCGATCCTGTTCGGCGAGCGGCACCAGGCGACCACCCGGACCGGTGCGCGACGCGCGACGCGCGTGGTGCAGCAGCATCAGCGCGAGCAGCCCCGCAACCTCGGGTTCGTCGGTGAGAGCGGCGAGTTGGCGGGTCAGCCGGATCGCTTCGGCCGCCAGGTCGACGTCGCCGCCGTAGCCCTCGTTGAAGACCAGGTAGAGCACCCGCAGCACGGTCGCGAGATCGCCCGGGCGGTCCAGCGGTAGTCCCGCGAGCTTCCGCTTGGCCCGGCTGATCCGTTGCGCCATCGTCGCCTCGGGAACGAGACAGGCCGCGGCGATCTGCCGGGTCGTCAGTCCCCCGACCGCGCGCAACGTCAGCGCGACCGCCGACGCGGGCGGCAGGGTGGGATGCGCGCACAGGAAGTACAGGTGCAGCGTGTCGTCGGCGGCGGGGATGGGGCCGGGGGCCGGCTCGGCGTCCACGGCCACCTC
>NZ_JADZGH010000065.1:2451-6027 GCF_015865005.1 Rhodococcus sp. CX | reverse complement strand
CCGTGCAGCCGCCGGTGCAGTTCGGCGGCGATCGCGCGCACGTCGGCGAGCCCGCCGATCCGCCCGGACAGCGGGGAGGCGACGACACTGCGGCGGTAGGCGCCGTGCACGGTGAGCCCGGCCGCGTGGAGGGACCCGGTCAGGGTGTCGCGGTCGCCGTGCATCCGCAGCCCGGCGTGATCGGTGAGCAGCAGTTCCGCGTCGCCGTGGGCGTGGGCGAGTTCGGCGAGGGCCTGCAGTTGCGCGGCAGTCAGGGCACCGCCCGGCAGGTGCACGTCGACGGCGGATCGGGACTCGGACATGAGGTCCAGGCTAGAACGGTCGCCCGTCGGATGCCGCGGGGGCCCGCGCGCCTGCGTAGGGTGTGGTCATGTCCGATGGGGATCTCACGCGGCCGTCGTTCGCCGACCTCGCCGCCGCCAAGTTCGTGCTGCTCAGCACCTTCCGCAAGAACGGCACCGCGGTGCCCACACCCGTGTGGGCCGCGGCCGACGGGGACCGGTTGCTGGTGTGGACCGAGACCGACTCGTACAAGGTCCGCCGGTTGCGCCGGGACCCGCGCATCACCCTGGCGGTGTGCGACGCGCGGGGCAAGCCGCGCAGCGCCGCGGTCGCGGGCACCGCCGTCGTGCTCGACGACGCCGGCACCGACCGTGCCCGCGCCGCGATCACCCGCAAGTACGGGATCCTCGGCCGGCTCTTGGTCAAGGCGAGCCTGCTGCGCCGCGGCCGGTCCGGCACGATCGGTCTCGCCTGCAGCGTCGACGAACCGTAATCTCGCCGGAGGCCAGCGATCTCGAGTCGATCGCCGCGCAAACCCCGTTCCATCCACCCGACCACGAGGAAACGACTTTCATGAGCGTGCACAGCTTCACCGTCGCCACCGCCGACGGCACCACCGAGGACCTGAGCGGCTACGCCGGCAAGTACCTGCTGATCGTCAACGTCGCCAGCAAGTGCGGGCTGACGCCGCAGTACGAGGGACTCGAGGCGCTGCACCGGCAGGCCGGGGACAAGCTGCAGATCATCGGATTCCCGTGCAACCAGTTCGCCGGTCAGGAACCCGGCACCGACGCCGAGATCCAGGAGTTCTGCCGCCTCAGCTACGACGTGACGTTCCCGGTGTACGGGAAGATCGACGTCAACGGCGACGACGCGCATCCGCTGTACCGGCACCTGCGCGCCGAGGCCCCCGGCGACTTCGGTCCGGACCACGGGTTCCTGTACGAGCACGTCAGCAAGACGATGCCGGAGACGATCGGCACCGACGCGGTGAAGTGGAACTTCACCAAGTTCCTCGTCGATCCGGCCGGCGCGGTGGTGCGCCGCTTCGAGCCGACGGTCACCCCGGAGGAGATCGGCCGGCAGATCGCCGAACTGGCCTGAGACCCGGGGCCCGGGAACCCGCGCGGTTCCCGGGCCCTGCCGGTCAGCGGGCCGCGCTGACCGACGACATGTGGAAGTCGGGGATCCGCATCGGCGGCATCGCGGTGCGCGTGAACCAGTCCTTCCACTCCCGCGGCAGGGTCCGTTCCGTGGCGCCGACCTCGGTGGCGCGCCGCAGCAGGTCCAGCGGTGACTCGTTGAACCGGAAGTTGTTCACCGCCGCGACGACCTCGCCGTCCTCCACCAGGTACACCCCGTCGCGGGTCAGCCCGGTCAGCAGCAGCGTCGCCGGGTCGACCTCCCGCATGTACCAGAGGGTGGTCAGCAGCAGACCCCGCTCGGTGCAGGCCACCAGGTCGTCGATGCTCGCCGCCGATCCGCCGGTGAGCAGCAGGTTGTCGCCGGGCGCGGTGACGGTCGCCCCGAACTCGGCGGCCGCGGCCCGCGGATAGGTCAGCGCGTGCACGGTCCCGTCCCGGATCCAGTCGACCCGGCCGGTGTCGAGTCCGTTGTCGAACACCGACACCGCGTCCGTGGAGGCGGTCGCCGTCACGAACGGTGCGCATTCGAGGCCCGGCGCGGCCGGATCCGAGTACAACGTCAGCGGCAGCGGGGTCAGGATCTCGCCGATCCGGGTGCCGCCCGGCCGGGACAGCGCGGTGTGCCCCTCCTCGGCGCCGCGGCCCTCCATCGACCACATCAGGTAGATCATCAGGTCGGCCACCGCGGACGGCGGCAACAGCGTCTCGTAGCGTCCCGCCGGCAGTTCCACGGACTTGCGCGCCCAGTCCAGGCGCCGGTCCAGCTCCACGAGCAGGGCGGTGCTGTCGACGTCCCGGAAGTCGCGGGTGCCGGCGCCCGCCCAGGCGCCGGGACCGGTCGGTCCGCCCCGCTTGCCGTGCACCTCGATCGAGCCCTCCGGCTGGGTGTACCGGCGCCGCAGCCCGGTGGAGGTGCCGAGCCAGGTGGTGCACACCTGGTGGTGCGCGAACCCGTAGAGCAGATCGGAGCCGCCGAATCCCTCGGTCAGCGCGTCGATGACCTCGTCGAACACCGCGATGCCGGTGCCGGTGAACGCGTCCCCCCAGTCCCCGGGGCTGCCGGTGCCGTCGAGCAGCGGCATCGCGTCGGTCGCCGGGGCCGCGTCCTCGGCGGCGGCCTGCGCCGCGGCGACCACCGCGGCGACGTCCCCGGGATCGACGCTGCTCGAGGTGACGATCCCGACGCGGGTCACCGGTTCGCGCCGGATCGCCAGCACCGTCCAGGACCGCGACCGCGACACCCCGTTGGTGGTCATCGAGTTGCCCGCCCACCGCAGCGCCGCCTCCGACACCTCGGTCACCAGCACGATCGTCTCGTCCGCGGTGGACGCGCGCAGCGCCCGCTCCACCAGCTCCTGCGGCTCGATCATCGTCCGCCCTCCGTCCGGGTGTTGAGCACGTTGATGCCGCGCAACAGCACCGACGGGCAGCCGTGGCTCACCGCCGCGACCTGCCCGGGTTGCGCCTTGCCGCAGTTCAGGGCGCCGCCGAGCCGCCAGGTGGACGGCCCCCCGACCGCCTCGAGCGCACCCCAGAAGTCGGTGGTGGTGCCCTGGTAGGCGACGTCGCGCACCTGACCGGCCAGTTCCCCGCCGCGGATGCGGTAGAAGCGCTGGCCGGTGAACTGGAAGTTGTAGCGCTGCATGTCGATCGACCAGGACTTGTCGCCGACGATGTACAGCCCGTCCTCGACGCCGGCGATCAGGTCCGCGGTGGAGCGATCCACGTGCAGATCCGGTTGCAGCGACACGTTCGGCATCCGCTGGATCGGCACGTGGTGCGCCGAGTCGGCGTAGGCGCAGCCGTTCGAGCGCGGCAACCCGAGCCGCGGCGCGAACGCCCGATCCACCTGGAACCCGACGAGCACCCCGTCGCGGACCAGGTCCCAGGACTGCGCGGCGACCCCGTCGTCGTCGAAGCCGACGGTCGCGAGGCCGTGCGGGTCGGTGCGGTCCGCGGTCACGTGCATCACGTCGCTGCCGTAACGCAGCGACCCGAGCAGATCCGGGGTCGCGAACGACGTGCCCGCATACGCCGCCTCGTAGCCGACGGCCCGGTCGTATTCGGTGGCGTGCCCGACCGACTCGTGGATGGTCAGCCACAGGTTCGTCGGATCGATCACCAGATCCGTCGGCCCGGCGACCACCGA